>JBGPEF010000001.1:0-43434 GCA_041482675.1 Tepidisphaeraceae bacterium
AGGCCGTTGCTGGCGGTGGTGCCGCCGCCGGTTCCACCGCCGCCGGTCCCGCCGCCGCCGCCGGCCGTGGGGGCGTATGGGGTGACGCGGAGCCAGTTGAAGCTGCCGAGGGAGGCTGCGCCGACGGCGTTGAGCACGAGGCGGAGGGTGTGGGTTCCGGCGGTGAGGGGGATGGGGCCGGTTTTCAGTGTCCAGTAAGTTTGGAAGCTGCCGGTGTTGGGGATGGGGATTCCGCCGCTGACGTTGCGGCCCTCCCATTCGTAGTGCAGGCTGCCGCCGGATTTGGGGGAGGCGACGCGGGTTTCGATGAAGTAGTTGGTGGTGGTGGGGACAGTGACGGTGTAGGCGAGCCACTCGCCGGGGGCGGTGTCGGCGACGGCAAAGCCAGCGCCGGCATCGGCGGTGGCTTGGATATCGACGGCTTCGGTGGTGCGCAGCGCGCCGCCGAGATTGGCGGCGGTGGTGTCGTGATAACCGACGCCTTCGCCGCCGAGATCGAAATGCTCGGCTTCGATTTTCTGGCCGACGAGAAAGGGAGTGCCGAGATAGGCGCTGAGCAGCCGTCGGTTTTCGAGATGTTCGATTGCGAATGAGATGGGTTGTCTGGACGCGTGCTGGCGGGAGCGTTGAAAGTTCATACCGACCTTTCGTTGTGAACCTCACAGAAAGTACAGACGGGCGGCGGTGAAGGCTGCGCAAGAAATCCGGCCGGTGCGGAGCCGGGCGGGCTCAACGCGTCTGGCGCGAGCGTGCGTGGGATTGATGAGATTGTTGCAGAAAAGCAGGGCGGGCCTCATCCCCCGTGTGAGGCCCGCCGAAAGAACTCCAAAGCAGTGCGGTGGGGTGGTCATGGGGTCAGTAGAAAATCTGGTCGATGGTTAACAAAATGCTTTCATTTAACTCAGAAATATGCTCAGCACTGGCCAGATGGACCAGCGCGAAAATTGATAATGAGCCGGCGGTTGAAAACGCTTCAACCGCCGGTTCGGCAAGGTGGGGTCTGAATGTTGAGTGCCGCTGGGTCATGATGGGGAACGACTCCGTAGATCCACTGGCCCCCTGGGCGTGCTGGTGTTGGACTCGTAGCGCCAGCACGCCCAGAAACAGGGGTGAGGTGTGTCTAATCAGTCGGGGGACTTGCGAATGGGAGCGGCGGGAGAAACGTGGGACTCGGGGATGCAGAAGTATGGTTGGATGGTGTTCATAGACTCGGGTTGCGACCCTGCGTCGAGCAGCCTGGCTGATTAGGCCTTTACCCCGGCTGGTGACATCTCGATTTACGGGTCTGGTCCTGTCTTTCGTCTTGCCGAAGGAGAAGAACAGCAAATTTTGCACCGTGAGTGCCCGGTCGGCCGTTCTGGTGGTCTGGATTTAATTTGGGAAATCTTTGGAGGGCGTCCAAGGATTCTCGGCAGCACTTGCGTCTGCCCGTCGTAGTTTTTCGGGCGTAAATGCGGCGACAGAATGATGAGGCGATTGACGGAATGGCCGAGAAAGAATGTCCGGTGAGCGGGGGGTCAGCCGCCGGTGGCGATGTTGAGATGGATGCGGCCGCTCGTGCCGTTGTAACCGTCAACGGCGATGGCGTAGGTGGTTCCTTTGGTCGCCTGGAAGGTGACGCGACTGGTGCCGGTGTCGGTGCTGGGGTCGTCATCGTTGCGGGCGATGCGGGTGAGGTCGCTGAGAACATCACCTGTATAAACGGCCAGGACGGTGTCGAAGGAGCTGCCGGCGGTGGTCATGGTTATCCGGCCGCTGGTGGGGGCGGTCCAGGACCACCAGACGGACGAACCGCCATTGCCGTTGGCGTGATCTTCGCCGCTCTCGAGGGTGGCGAGCGTGTTGTTGCCGGTGGTGCTGACGGAGGGGCCCTGGAGGGTGATGCGGTTGGCGAAGTTGTCATTGCGCGGAGGCTTGATTTCGCGCAGGTTGACCATGATGCGGGCGGTGTTGTTCTTTTCGTTGGATTCGCGGATGTGATTGTGGGGATCGGCGACGACTTCGAGCCAGTATTTGTTGGGCTTGACGTTGGTGATGTCGATCCACTGATCGGCCAGAGTGGAACTGTACACGTCGGCCCAGCCGACGGAAATTCCCTGTTTTTTGGAATCGCAGACGAAGTAATTTCCATCGGTGGAGGTGTTTGGGAGAGTTGTTGGCCATTCGTCGACATCGGTGAGGCAGAAGCTGGTTTTTGTGCCGCCCGCGATGATTTTTCCCACGCCGCCGTTGGGCAAAACGGAGCGGAGGCGATAGGAGGAGAAGTCGTCGAAGTGGGTGTGATGATGCGCGGGATGATAGGTGAAAGTGCCGGAAAGGCGATCGCTGTACGTGCCATCATCGTTATAGATGCGCTGATAAACATTCTGGCCGGCGGTGGTGTGGCTGCCGCCGCGCAGCTCGAGGGGGCCCGCGCCGATGTTGGCGATGGCGGTGGTGAGGCGGAGCAGGAGATGGCCGGGCTGCTCGGTGCGATCGAGATTCCAGCCGTAGATGTAGTCACGGCGGCGGTTGGCCCAGGGAAGGAGGTCGGGGAGATTGGCGTGGGCGGAGGTTGTGGCGGCGGGGGCCGGTTCTGGGTCGGTGGTGAGGGTGGGAGTGGCGGCGCTGCACAGCAGGCGAGATTCGAGGGGTTCGAAGAGTGGGGGGCGTGTGGGTGAAGGGTCTGGGCGCATCTTTATCCTCGGGTGCGAAACTCAATGGTGAAGCGGAGTGGTGTGGAACACATCGGTCGGCCAGGCCGGTGATGCAGTTGCCGTGCCGAAACATCGCGGGCCGCCGGACCCATCTTACAGGAAGAAGTCGGAATTCAGAAGTGAGAATTTGGAGGTGAGATAGATGACAGAGAATTAACGAAAAAAAAAGGACCAGGCTTCAAGAAGCCTGGGCGTGCAGTGTGTTTCTGCTGCGGATGACGATCTCTTCATGAAGAGAAGTCATCACGACAAGAGCTGCCGAAGCAGCCGCGTGCATCGCGGGAGCGCGGGGCGATCGCAGGGTGTTGGGATGCCATCTCGATGGGGAGGGTATGCGACGGAAAGGAAATTCAGCACGTGTGAGGGCGTCGATCGCACAGGGCTCGGCGGCTGAAGCCGCCGCTACGAAAGATGGCGGACAGGAATGTCCGCCCCACCAGATGGCGGAGAGGAATGTCCGCAGCAATGGCCTTAGCGCTTTTGGAGGATGACGGCGGTTTGGTAGGCCTCAGCGCGGGGTTCGATGGAGAGGATTTGGAAGTATTGGCCCCACTCTTTGCGGATCCAGTTGGTGTTGAAGACGGTGAAGATGCGATCCCAGTCGCCGTTGCCGAAGATGGTGAGGTCGCCGGTGGGGGCGGTGGAGACATCCTCCGGGGTGAGCCAGTTGGGGCGGTCTTCGGGGACTTCGCGGAAATATTGGAGGGTGTGTTCGTCGTGGATGGTGAAGATGGCGTGGCCGCCGGGGGCGAGGATGCGGCGGAATTCCATGAGCCAGACATCAATGAGGTGATAGAGGTGAGTGAAGATGGAAATGCCGTAGATGAAGGAGAAAAAGTTGTCGGGGAAAGGGAGATGGGGGTAGGCGGTGCAGGTGAGGAATTTGAAGGGGGGCGAAAGATTTTCTTTGCACCAGGCGATGTGGGGGCCGGCCTGGTCGATGCCCCAGAATTCGGTGCGGCGAGCTTCGGGTTCGAAGTGGCGCAGGACGCGGCCGGAGGCGCAGCCCCATTCGAGGGCGGGGCCGTGGGTGAGATTGATGGAGTGTTGCGTGGCGAGGCGGTGGAGCCAGGCGCTGGTGTATTGGCCGCTGCCGAGGAAATCGCTGTCATCGTCGGCGTAGTAGGCCATGCGCAGATCGGGGGGAGGGATGGGGAGGGGATCGGTGGGAGTTCGGGCGGGGGCGGTTGAGCGGGTCCAGACGAGTTTGTGATCGCCGACGGATTGGAATCCAGGGGGCAAGTACAGGGAGTTGAGAATGCCATTGGCCGTGAGAGGCGAGGCGCGGCGGATGAGCTGTTTGACCTTGCCTTTGACGGCGGTGGGAACGAATCGTTGCGCGGCGTCGGTGAAATTCATGGGCAAAACTCCAAGGGGGCGCATGCGGCCGACCAGTCACAACATTTAACTGGATTGGAGCGATTTGCTGAAGGTGCAAAGTTTCGCGATTTGTTCGAGGCGCAAAGAAACAGGGGCGGACACGGGTTTCCGCCCCTGATGGGGGTCAATCGAATCGATGAAGAGGATCAGGCAAATTTGAACCAATCGAGGTTGCCGGCGGCGTTGCCGCCGCCGATGGTGAGGTAGACATCATGGACGCCGGTGGCGCGGGTGATGGAGGTGCCCTGGAGCTTGTAGATTCCAAAGCCTCCAGTGGCGTAGAGCTTGAGGGTGCCGAGGAGCTTGCCTTTGCCGAGGGGGCCGTCGATGGTGATGAAGATGGCGCGGCCGGTGTAGGCATAGCTGACGCCGATGCTGGCCATGAACTTGGTTGCGCCGGTGGAGCCGAAGTTGACGCCCTTGTAACCAACCCAGTCGTTGCTATCGAGGGAGCCGATGTTGGCGGAAGATTTGACGACGCCGCCGCTCTGCATGTTGTAGGTTTCGGCCTGGATGGTGTTAAAGGCCCAGCGCGTGGTGGCTGGTATGGGGGTGGGAGTGGGCGATGGAGCCGGGGGTGGAGAGGCCTGGCCGGAACGGGAGTAGGCGAGGGCGATGGCGGCGTCGAGGTCGAGGCCTTTGTAGGTTTGTCTGCTGATGGGGTCGTAAACGGGGTGACCGCTGTCGTGAAGGATGGAGACGAGCTGGTTCATGGAGAAGTTGGGGTTGACCTGTTTGATCAAGACGCCGGCGGCGGTGCCGAAGGGAGCGGAGTAGCTGGTGGCGGTGCCGCCGGGCCAGAAGGTGGTGCCGCGATCGAGAAGGGGGACCTGGCTGCCGGGGGCGACGAGGTCGAGGCTGGGGCCGCGGCTGGAGATGGAGGCCATGGTCTGATTTTGATTTTCGGCGGCGACGGACATGGCGTAGGGGCTGCCGGCGGGCATGGAGTAGATGTTGTTGTAGTTGTAGCCGTTGCCGCTGGAGGCGGCGATGAAGACGCGGTTGTTCCAGAGGGTGGCGAGCTCGTCCTGGATCTGCGAATAGCCGGAGGGGCCGACGTCGAGGGACATGTTGACGGCGTCGATGCCGTAGCGTTTGTAGTTGGCGATGACCCACTGGAGGGCTTTTTCGACGTTGCCGATGCTCCAGTGGAGGTTGGCATCAACGACCTTGAGCGGGATGACTTTGGCGCCGGCGGCGACGCCCTGATATTCCCTGCCATCGCCGCTGTAGCCGCGGGTGTTGCCGGTGTTGACGAAGCGATCGGCGACCATGTAGCCGGCGGTCATGGTGCCGTGGCCCTGGTCGTCGGAGGGATTGTTGTCGTTGCTGACGTAGTCCCAGCCGTGGATGTCGTCGATTTTGCCGTCGTGGTCGTCGTCGATGTGGTTGCCGGCGATTTCGCCGGGGTTGGTCCAGATGCGGCCGGCGAGCTTGGGATGGTTGAAGTTGATGCCGCTGTCGATATCGACGATGACCTGGCCGTTGCCATTGATGGAAGGATATTTGCTGACCGCGTAGTCCTGGTCCATGAGCATGGCGGTGTTGCCCCAGGAGAGGAGTTGACGCGGTTCAAGTGTTTCCAGGGAGCAGGAAGCCCCTCGCGAATTCTTCTTTGCCATCGTAGCTGAAGCTCCATTCGATAAATCAAATCCGAACCGTGCAGTATGTCCCTGCTCCGCCGAGCGGACGGGGGACGCGGTGAAGATGTTGAGTTGCCCTCAAAACGGCCTGCCTCAATGCGGGCCGTACATAAAATGATCCGAACGCGTGGTGCGGCACGGGTGTGATCGGCGACCGATTCGAAGGCCGATGACGGTGTGCCTGCCTCGGATGGAGTCGCTTTTTTGAGATTACAGCGAGACCATTGCACCCGAAATGCGGGCGGAAAATACATCAGTTGTCGGTGGATGCGAAGCTACTCGGGAAGCGCCTCGTCATCGCACACAGAGTTAGTTGTCCCGCGCGGAAGGATCTCCGCAACTTCTTCGAATCAGCTCATAGCCAAAGAGCAGCCGAAGCCTCCGACCCTTTGCCTGAAGCGGGCGAGCATTGCGATTGCCGGATGTGCATTGGTGTGCTGAAGCACGCACTTTGCATACCCGATAATTTGCCGCCGCCCGGAGCTTGAGAAATGTGACGGCTTCTCAGCTCCTATTGTCGCAGACGCCTCAGGAAGGACGCCGAGCGACTCGATCCGAATCAGGGACGATCAATTCGCCAGTAGCGACTTGAGATTGACCTAAATAAGGGGAGGTGTAGCGCGGGTCAAGGCGGAAAAAACAGAATGAGTAAAAAATTTGTGGCAGGCAGACGCGACCATAAATGCGCAAAAACGGCCGAATAATCAAGGTTTTGAGCGAACATTCTCGACGGTGATTACAGCGCGGGCATCGGAGTACCGCTGCCCATGCCACCCAATCGTTGTGGCTAGTTGCACGGTTGAAAGTTAGATTCAGCGCGCATGGCGCTGAGGATTTTGTTTGCGGGAAGCGGAGAGTTTGGAGCGCCGTCGCTGGATGCGCTGGTGAGCGCGGGGAATGAAATTGTGGGAGTGATTTCGCAGCCGGATCGGCCGGCGGGGCGGGGGCGGGAGATGATGGGGACGCCGATCGCGCGAGTGGCGGGCGAGCGCGGACTGAAAGTGTTGAAGACGGGGAACATCAACGAAGAAAAACTGGAAGCGGCGGATCTGCTGGTGGTGATTGCGTTTGGGCAGAAGATCGCGCCGCAAATTGTGAATCAGCCGCGGTTGGGGTCGGTGAATTTGCATGCTTCGCTGTTGCCGAAGTATCGGGGGGCAGCTCCGATTAATTGGGCGATTATGGGTGGGGAGAAGCGGACGGGGAATTCGGTGATTCGGCTGGCGCAGCGAATGGATGCGGGGGCGATATTGGGACAGAGTGAAATTGAGATTGGGGAGTTGGAGACGGCGGGGGAGTTGCATGATCGGCTGGCCGTGGACGGCGCGGAGTTGTTGGTGAAAGTGGTGGGGGAATTGGAAAAGGGGGTTGTCATTGAGAAAGTGCAGGATGAGGGGTTGGCGACGTTGGCGCCGAAATTGAATCGGGAGGCGGCGCGGATTGATTGGAAGGCGAATGCGGAGGCGATTGCGCGGAAGATCAGGGGGCTTTATCCGTGGCCGGGTTGTCGGGTGAAGGTGGGGCGGGAGTTGACGCTGGTGCGAGCTCGTGCGCGCGAGGCGGCGGGGGAGGCGGGAGTAATTGGATCAGCGGGATTGGTGGGCGCGGGGAGAGGATCGGTGGAGATCGTGGAAGTTCAGCCGGAGGGGAAGCGGGCGATGTCGTTGGCGGCGTATCGGAATGGACACTCGTGGGAGGCGGGGATGAGGGTGGAATCGTTGTGAGCATTGTGCGGGATTTTGCATTGCGCGAGTTGGATGGGCGGCGGTTGCCGGGGTGGCCGTTGCATACGTTGAAATCGAGGGGGAAGCCCCAGGAGTTGGAGGGGAAGGATCGGGGGTTGTCACATCAGATAGTAATTGGGGTGATTAAGAATCTGCTGCATTTGCAGTGGCTGATGGAGGAGTTTTCGGGCCGGTCGCGCAAGAGCATGGAGCCGCTGGTGCAGAAGATTCTGGCGGTGGGGATTTATCAGATTCGGTTTCTGGATCGTGTGCCGGCGTCGGCGGCAGTTCATGAGGCGGTGGAGCAGACGAAACGGTTTGGTCAAAAGAAGGCGGGGGGGTTTGTGAATGCGGTTTTGAGAAAGACAGCGCGGGGGCCGATGCCGGTGGGGCCGGATCGCTTTGCGGAGCCGCAGGAGTTTGCGCGGGTGATGTTGTCGCATCCGGTGGAGGTATATCGGAGGCTGGAGGAGATGGTGGGGGCGGAGCGGGCGCTGTTGATTTGCGAGCACGACAATCGGGAGCCGCCGGTGATCGTGAGGTGGATTGGCGGGGAGTTGCGCGCGGAGGGGGTGGAGATTCGGCCGCATGAGCGGGAGGGGATGTTTGTGGTGGAGGGCGCGAATGTGGCTGTGTTGGCGGAGTGGGCGCGGCGGGGGATTGCGCAGGTGCAGGATGCGACGGCGGCGGAGGTGGTGAGCAGGCTGGGGATTGTGAAGGGGGAGGCGGTGTTGGATCGATGTTGTGGAATGGGGACCAAGACGATGCAGATGAGAGAAGCGGTGGGGGGAGAGGGGAGCGTGGTGGCGATGGACCCGTCGGAGGAGCGATGTGAGGTGCTGGAGAAAGTAGTGGCGGAGCGGGGGACGGCGAATGTGAAAGTGGTGCGGGCGGGGATGCTGGAGGAGGGGATGAGGTTCTCCAGAATTCTAGTGGATGCGCCGTGCAGTAACAGCGGCGTGCTGGCGCGGCGGGCGGAGGCGCGGTATGCGCAGGATGAGCAGACCCTGGCATCGCTGGCGCGGTTGCAGGATCGGATATTGGATGACAGTGCGCCGGCGCTGATGGGTGGGGGACGGATGGTTTACAGCACGTGCAGCATCTGGGCCCAGGAGAATTCGGAACGGGTCAAAGCGTTCCTGGGACGACATTTGGATTATCGGATGGTGGAGGAAAAGCTCACTCTGCCGAGTGTGGATGAGGATCCGGTGAAATATCACGATGGAGGATACCGGGCAGTAGTGGAGAGGCGGTGATTGTTGGCCGATGAGCATTCCTTATGCAATATGTAGCCATGATGGTGGGCGTTTGGGGAGCCTGGGTGGTCGTGCGAGTCATCGCTTCGGAGCGGGAATCACGAATGCGGGGGGTTCATGATGCGATGATGCCGCGGTCGGAAGCGGCAGGCACTCCCAAAGCCGGCAAGTAAATCAGACACCGGCTGGAGGGCGTGGGCATGCGAGGATGCCTACCCATGCAACCCAGGGGCACTGGCAGGCAAGCTGCCGGTGACACTATCGGTGTCAACATGGGACGAATGTAGGGGCGTTGGGGGTTAAGCAGACTACTTTGCGCGTCGATTAGATGAGGGCGGTTGCCGCCCATGCGCATGTTGTCTGTCAACGCTTCAACTTCAAGTCCGTACACACTGCGCCCATCGCCGTGGCGTCAGTTTTTGGCCGAGATCGGGTTGCAGGGGAAGCTGATTCTGGCGTTCAGCCTGCTGTTGATGATCGGGCTGTCGTGCAGCTCGTGGATGTTCGTGAAGAAGAGCCGCGAGACGCTGGAGGACATCCTGGGGGAGCAGGCGCGGCAGATTTCGCAGACCCTGGCGATGGCGGCCGCTTCTCCGTATGCGAGCAATGACATTGATGAGCTCAAGCGGCTGGGGAAAGAGCTGCTCAAGGGGCGGAACCTGGTGCTGGTGGGATTTTTTGATGCGAATGGACGTTCATTGGCGGTGGAGTGCCGCGATCCTGAGTTTGCGATGCAGCGGATGGTGGGATCGGAAGCAACTGGGGCGGCCACGCGTGATTTGATGCAGGTGCGGCAGCGATTTTATCCGACGCTGGGATCGTTTTTGCAGATCAACGCGCCGGTGTTTGACATGCAGCGCAAAGGCGGGGATGGGCCGAAGTTGCTGGGGTATTTGACGATCGGGATTTCGCAGAACTCGGAAGAGGCGCAGCTTCAGCGGGTGAGTTTGCTGGGTGTGGGGGTGGGGTGCGTGATTTTTGTGCTGAGTCTGCCGCTGGCGTCGGGGCTGGTACACCGGATTTTTTTGCCAATCCGGTCACTGGTGACGGCGACGAACCGGATCGCCAACGGGGATTATGGCGCGCAGGTGGACACGAACCGGCCGGATGAGATTGGAATGCTGGCGCGCTCGTTCAACGAGATGGTGCTGCGGATTCGGGAGCATCAGCGGCAGCTTCGGGTGGCCAACGAGAGCTTGGCGGAGGCGAACCGGGGGCTGGAGGAGAAGGTCAAGCAGCGGACGCGCGAATTGGAACATTCGAACGTGCGGCTCTCGGCGGAGATCGCGGAGAAGGAGGATTTCCTGCGGGCGGTGTCGCATGACCTGAATGCGCCGCTGCGGAACATCAGCGGAATGGCGGCGATGCTGCTGATCAAGTATCGGGAGCGGTTTGATGAGGACATCATTCACCGGCTGGAGCGGATTCGGAAGAACGTGGAGATGGAGACGGATTTGATTGCGGAGCTGCTGGAGCTTTCGCGCATTAAGACGCGGCGGCAGAAGATGGAGGCGGTGGACATCGGGTCGCTGGTCAATGATCTGCGGGATGTGTTTGAGAACGATCTGAAGCAGAGGCAGATTGCGCTGGTGGTGGAAAGCGGGCTGCCGGTGCTGATGTGCGAGAAGGCGCGGATGCGGCAGGTGTTTCAGAACCTGATCGACAATGCGATCAAATACATGGGCGAGGGGTCAGCGCGGGAGATCGGGATCAGCCATCGGGTTTTCGAGGAGGGGGTGGAATTTCAGGTGCGGGATACGGGGATCGGGATCGATCCGGAGGATTTGCCCAAGGTGTTTTACATTTTCCGCCGGGGGAAGAACACGGCGGACGTGAAGGGCAAGGGTGTGGGCCTGGCGAGCGTGAAGAGCATTATTGAGACGTACGACGGGCGGATCTGGGTGCAGAGCGAAGTCGGACAGGGGAGCACATTCCGGGTCACCATGGCCACGAAGTTCGTGCCGGCGCTTGGAGGCAATCGGAAAGCGAGCGAGGGTGAGGCTGATGAGCTGGCGAAAGAAGCTGTTGCATCGTGACGATGGAAGACGTGGAGAGAGGAATAGTTATGTCAAAGATCGAAGTCATCAACATCCTGCTGGTGGATGACGATGAGGATTGTCGGTTCCTGATCAAGGAAGCGATTGCGGAGTGCAAGATCCTCAACAACGTCTGCGAGGTGCCGGATGGGAAGAGCGCGCTGGATTTCGTGTTCAGGCGCGGCCAGTACGCCAATGCGCCGCGGCCGGGCTTGATTTATCTGGACATCGAGATGCCGGGGATGAACGGGCAGGAAGTGCTGCGGATCATCAAGAGCACGCCGGAGCTGCGGGACATTCCGGTGGTGATGATGACGGGTGTCGCGGATGAGGCGCAGATGGAGCGGGCAGCGCAGAACGGCGCGAACAGTTACACGCTGAAGCCGGCCAACGCGGAGCAGTTTTTGAGGACGGTTTTGGACAGCACGAACTACTGGATGAAGATTCATCAGTACCCGGACCATCATTTGCCGCCGAATCAATGCAGGAGAGAAGCGGGAGCGGCGGGTCGGGGTTAACGGCGTTGTAGATGGCATTTGGGCCCAGAAGTGCGACTGGAGTGAACACGGTGGCGATGCTGAAGCTGCTGATTATCGAGGATGACCCGGACCAGCGTGATCTCATGCGCGAGACGCTGGAGGACCACTTTGGAAAAGGGTGCGTGACGGCCGTGGGGACCTACCGGGAGGCGATGGCCCTGGATGCGGGATCGTACGATTTGATTCTCTGCGACTACAACCTGCCGGATGGGAGCGGGATGGATGTGCTGGAGGAGTACGTCAAGCATTCTTCGACGCCGGTGCTGATGGTGACGGGGGAAAACGTAGGGCCGATCGCGGCGGAGGCGGTGAGGAGGGGAGCGAGCGACTACGTGGTGAAGCTGGGGGAGTATCTGTTCACGATTCCGCTGGTGGTGGAAAAGAATCTGACGCTGGCGAAGATCAAGAGAGAAAACGAATCGCTGCGACGGGAACTGGAGCGGGCGCTGGCGGAGGTGCGGGACAAGAATGCGCAGTTGCAGCAGTCGCTGCGGCGGGTGGAGGAACTGGCGGCGACGGACCCGCTGACGGGGCTATATAACCGGCGGCACTTCAGTCAGTTGCTCGAGCAACTGTTCGCGGAGACGCAGCGATATGACAATGATCTCTCGTGCGTCATGATCGACCTGGATGGGTATAAGGTGCTGAACGACACCTACGGACATCAAGTGGGGGATCAGCTTTTGATGCTGGCGGGGAAAGTTGTGCTGGCGAACATGCGGCGGATGGACGTGGCAGCGCGGTATGGGGGCGATGAGTTTGTGCTCCTGCTGCCGCACGCGGGGGATGCGGAGGCGACGGGGGTGGCGCAGAGAATTCGGGAAGAGTTTCGAGTTTCATCGGCAGCGCTGCTGAAGCGGGACAAGGGCGTGACGATGTCGGCGGGGGTGGCTTCGCGATGCACGCAGAAGCCGCCGCATGCGGATCAGCTTGTGGCGATGGCCGATGCGGCGCTCTACAAGGCGAAAGAGGCGGGGCGGGATTGCACGAGCGTTTCAGCGCAGATCATCAATGGTTGAACCAGAGAAGCCCCGCATATACATGCGGGGTTCCAGGAAGATTATTCCTCTTTCGAATCGCGCAGGGCCTGGGGGTGGAAAGTCAGTTGGTTGCGGCCGGTGCGGAGGAGGTTGCGGCGGCGGAGCTGGGCGAGGGCGAGGGAGATGGTTTCGCGGGCGACGCCGACTTTCTGGGCCAACTGCTGGTGGGTGATGTGGACCACCACGCCGTCACCGGAGGGAGAGGCGGCGGGGGAGTCGCTGAGGTGGACGAGGGTGCGGATCAGGCGGTGATTGCAATCGTCAAAAACCAGGCCAGAGGCATCTTCGCGGAAGGCGGTGAGCTTGGTGGCGAGCTGCTTGATGAGTTCCAGGGCCATGGCCGGCTCGTGAGCGAGGTGAGCGAAGAGGCGCTCGCTGGAAATGATGGAGAGGGTGGTGGGAGCGACGGCCTCGGCGGCCTCGCCGTATTCCTCGAGGCGCGCCAGGGCGGCAGCGCCGCACCATCCGTTGACGCCGAGGATCTCAACCAGCCGCCGTGAGCCGGTGGGGGCGACTTGATAAGTTCGCACCTGGCCGTGACGGATAAAATAGACGTTTCGGGCTGGATCGCCCGGCTGATAGACGACCGCCTTGGCGGGAACCTGAAGCCGATGAGCTTGAAGGGCCGGCTCCCGCAAGAGAGCGTTGAAGGGGGACTCGACCACCGGACGGGGTGAGGCGTATAGCTGCGTTGGCATTGTGCACTCCTGCGCCGTTAAAACAAATTACAACAACGGACGCGGCGTCCGCATGCCTGCGTATTACGGATTCGTGAGTTATCAGTTCGGCAAAAGTGAGTCGCGGTACAAATCAATTATGATGCTGGCGGAGGGAAAAAGAAAGCCCCCGGCGTTGGCCGGGGGTCTGGGTAAGTAAAAAAATATAATCAGGCGGACTGGCGGCGGGAGCGGATTTTGGCCGCGCCGAGGAGGCCCATCAGAGTCAGGCCGGCCCAAACCGAAGCGGGGAGTGGGACGGTCGAGGGCGGATTTGTGCCCTGACGAACTGCCCACTCTTCAAATCCGGCGTCGCTGGCATCGGGGGTGCCAAATTTTGAATAGAGGTAGACGTAGGGGCCTGCGCCGACGAAGAGACTGTTCTTCACGTAGGCGAACATGTCGCCCGAGCCGCTGCCGGAGGCCTGAGAGTAATCCATGCGGACGAGCTGGTCGCCGCTGGGCCCACTGTCCAGGTCATAAACCAGATTGGTGGTGGCGCTGCCCGGGGTGGAGAACGTCATGGTGGTCCTGTTGAAGCCGGTCAGGACGTTGGTGGTCGAGAGATAGACCTGGAACTCGTTCATGGAGAGGAATCGCCCCTGGGCACTATTGGTCTCGTTGATATCGAGAAGGAATTCGCGGTACTGCACACCACCGATGGTGACGATGGGGACCTGCGACAGGGTGATGGAGTGGGTCCAGTTCTGGCCGGTGTGGTCCTTGGTATCGAACTCGATGGGGCCGTCGGTGTTGTAGCCTTCTTCGGTCGGCTTGGCCTGAATCCGCACGAACGGCTGGATGACGCCAGTGCCGGTGGGCTGGATGTCGGTGCTGTAGAACAGGCCGCCGTTGCCGGCGTTCTGTGGACTGCTGGTTGCCAGATCCAGCGTGACTTCGGCGTTGGCTCGCGAAGCACTGAAGATCGCCGCGGCCGCGATGGCGGCGGCCAGCGTGGTGGTCCGAGCTACTCGTGGGAATCTCATACTGACTCAATTCTCATCAGGCATGACAACATCGAGAGCGCTGGAGAATGGAAGGAGCGGACCCCTACCAGTAGCGCACTTGTTTTCAGGGAGTTTTTAACTGCCTGGTGCAGTGATTTTTTCCTGGCGGCGTTGGTCTGGATGGCCTTGTAACATCCAGATGCGTTTCGATCGCCAGGAGCCCTCTACGCCCTTAATATGCGCTGGAAACTGTGAAAGTCAAAGTAATTAGAATCGCGGGAGTGGGGTCGGATACTCGGGTGAAAAAAAAGAAAAGCCCCCGGCGGATGCCGAGGGCTTTTTGATTCGAGACACGATTAAGCAGACTGACGGCGGGAGCGAATCTTGGCCGCGCCGATCACGCCGAGCAGGGCGAGTCCGCCCCACACGGAGGCCGGGAGGGGGACGCCGGAGGGGGTGTTGGGGCCGACGACGGCCGCCCATTCCTCGTACCCGTCGTTGTTGTTGTTGGTCACTCCAAAGTTGGAGTAGAGGTAGACGTACTTGTTGGTCCCGGTGAACTTGGACACGGGGATGAAGGCGTACATGTCACCCGAGCCGCTGCCGTGGTTGAGGTTGTAATCCAGCAGGATGCCGTTGTCGGAGGTGGCGTCGATGTCGTAGACCGGGGTGGAGTTGGCGCCGAAACCGCTGCCGGGTGTGAAGCCCAGGAGATTGGGGGCGTTGCCGAGGTAGATCTCAAGCTCGTTGAGATTGAGCAGCGGATCAGAGCCCTGCTGATTGATGTCGAGCAGGAACTGATAGTACGACACGCCGGCCACGGTCACCGCCTGGAGGTCGGCGACGGGCAGTGAGCGGGTGAACGTGGGGCTGCTATTCTCGTCGAACTGGAGCGGCCGGCCGTCGGTGTTGTAGCCGCGTTCGGTGTCGGTATTGGTGTTGATGCGGACGAACGAGTGGATCACGCCAGAGCCGGTGGGCTGCTGGATGTTCGTGGTGAAGATGGCACTGTTGATGGTGCCACTCTGAGGTACAGCGCCAGTAAGATCCAGAACCGTTTCAGCATTTGTCTTGGAAGCGCCAAGGGCGATTACTGCCACAGCGGCAGCGGCGAGTGCGGTTGACCGCACAACTCTTCCCAATCTCATAAATTGCCTCTTTCTTTGAACCAGGCGTCTGAATCTGTCTTGCGCGTTGAAGCGGTGCAAACGCAACCGGACTCATTCGCGCATTTTCTCGGGGTTTCTCCGCTGCACTCGCAGCGATTTACTTACCGGCAGCACCGGTTGGATGGCCTTGTCTACATCCAACGGCGATTCAGTAACGCCGGTAGCCCTTACACGCGGTATTGTGGGCCGGAATTGATTGCGGGTCAAGAAAAATTATTTGGACGTGATTTGGGGAAGGGGAAGGGTGGGTTGATAGGAGTTAAGTCGTTGTCTGTAAACGAGTAGAATCCTTATGCCTAATTGACGGGTTGAAGTGAAAAAGGCAAAAAATCGTATGAAATGTTGATGAGAGAGCATAATCCGAGGCGGGCAACCTTATCCAACTTAATATTATCGCCCGTATGCGATGCAAAAACGGCGGGTGGGACGAATTCTGGCGGCAAGAAGGAGGAACAGGAGCACAGTGGCGAGAAGGGATGAGGGCTCGGGGACGATGTTATTTGGACCTTCGATGGCGGCCCATTCTTCGAAGCCGTCGTTGTTGGCGTGGGGGATGCCGAATTTGGAGTAGAGGTAGACGTTATTGTTGGGGCCGGTGAAGAGGCGCTTGGGGATGAAGGCGTACATATCGCCGGAGCCGCTGCCGGAATTGAGATTGTAATTGAGGTCGATGGCATTGTCGGTGCCAAAATCGAGGTCATACACAAAGGTGGAATTGGCGCCGAAACCGGTGCCGCCGCCGGAGCGATTGGGGCTGTAGCTCAGCAGGTTGGGGGCATTTCCGAGATAAATTTCCACCTCGTTGAGCGTGAGCAGCGGATCGCTGGCCTGTTGATTGATGTCGAGGAGGAACTTGTAGTAATCCTCGTTGCCGACGGTGACGATCTTCATATCGCTGAGCTTCTGCGATCGTGTGAAGGTGGGGCTGTTGTTCTCGTCGAATTGCAAGGGCCGGCCGTCGGTGTTGTAGCCTTCGACAATGCTCTGATTGGCAGCGCTGACGCGGACGAAGGAGTGAATAACGCCGGTGCCGGCGGATTGCTGATCGGTGGTGGAGAAGATGGCGGAGTTGACGATGACGGTTCCACCGCCGGTGAGGTCGTGGATGACCTCGGGGGTCATGACAATGACAGCGCCATGGGCCAGCGCAGCACCAAAGAGTGCAAACGCAATGCATACGGTCAGAAACGAATTTCTCCGAGACATGCTCCCTCTCTCTTGCAGGCTTCGATTATGTGCGCTGGAGAAGAATGCTCTCCGAACCACCTTTTGGTTGCATTCTCTCCGTAGTTCCACTTTGGGTCGCCAGTGGAGTTACAGAACAGCCTTGACAATTGGTTATTTTGATGCGGCGCACTCGGCCGGTCAAGATAAATCGGTTGTGAGGGATATGCGTTTGTTGGGGGCGATTTTTCAGCATAACTCATGCAGGGCATGTCGGTTATGGAAGATGGAGATGCCGGCGAGGGAGGGGCGGCGTCCGATAATTTCTCGCTTGGTGCGGTCAACAGTCGGTCTACAGATTGCCTATTTTGATTCGAGCTGCCAAATTCCATCCCAGTTGGAACCGGGGGGAGCGGCCTGAAAATGCTGGCAGCGCGCGGCCAGGATGGAGGCGGGGCCGTCTGTGGGAAACGCGACTGCCAGGGCGCGGAAGGCAGCGGTGGCGGCGGGCCAGTTGCGATTTTCATAATGCGTCAGTGCTTCGATGTAGCGCTGGCGAAGGTCGAGCAGCGTGGGAGACGCTGTTGCGGATTCGGACATCACTTCGAAGAGTTCGACGGGTTCGCCTCTGCCGATGACGCGGACGGTGTCAATTTTGCGGAAGAGAATTGAATCATTGGCGGCCTGGGCGGTGGCGGCGGTGGCGAGGATATGGGTTTTGTAGATCTTGTTCGCGCCTTCGAGGCGAGAGGCGAGGTTGGCGATGTCGCCGATGACGGTGTAGTCCTGCTTGGCGGCAGAGCCGATGATGCCGGCGAGGACTTCGCCGGTGGCGATGCCGATGCGCACGCGCAGGGGAGGGACGTTGAGGCGTTGCGCGGCATCGGCCATCTGGTTGGTGCGATTCACCAGCGCCAGAGCGGCGCGGCAGGCGAGGGGGGCATGATCTTCCGAGAAGGGAGGGCCCCAGAAGGCGACGACGGCGTCGGCGATGAATTTATCGACGATGCCGCCGAATTCGCCGACGGTGTCAGCAGCGCGGCCGAGGTATTCATTGAGGAGGGCGACCAGATCCTCGGGCTGGAGGCGCTCGGACATGGGGGCGAAGTTTTCCAGGTCGCTCATGAGGACAGACTGCACGCGGCGGGAGAGTTGGAGGCGCTTGGGATCGGTCAGGAAATCTTCCACCAGGCGAGGGCTGACAAATTTGCCGAAGGTGTCTTTGATGAGGTCGCGCTGTTTGAGGCCGGCGGCCATGGCGTTGAAGCTGTGGGCGAGCTGGCCGATTTCATCGCGTCGTTTGACCTGGAGAGGCTGATCAAAATTGCCGGCGGCGATGCGCTGGGTGCCGGCGACGACCTGCTCGATGGGGCCGGCGATGAGGCGGGCGAGGATTCGCGCGACGACCACGGCGATGATGATGATGCCAACGGTGAAGAGGGCGATGTTGCGCTGAAGGCGGCGAAGGCCGGCGAGCTGCTGGTCGAGGGAATTCACGACGGCGAGGATTCCCTGAACTCCCTGGCTTGGGTTGAAGATCACGGATTCGCCCACGAAGCGCTCGCCGTTGGAGGTGAATTCGATTTCTTCCCTTCGATCATTGCGCTGATTGTTGCCGCTGGCAGTCACGATGGCCGCAGCGCGATCGGGGATCACGGCGCTTGTATTGCCTGAGGAGGTAGCGCGGGCGACGATGTTGCCATCAACCAGGAACCAGGCGCTGATCACGGTCAGGGATTCTTCGCGGCGCGAGGCATCCTCGCGGACAAGGTTGAGGAGTTTGCTGAGCCACTGGTCATCGACGCGGTAGCCGACGAAATAGGCGTGGGTGGGATCTTCGTTGAGGTGCATGCGGATGGGCACGCCCATTGCAATGTAGAGGGAGTTGTTGATCCAGACGTATTTGCGAGTTGGATTCGGGCTCAAGACATCATCCTGCGGCCAGGATTGCGACGCGAGCGCCTTGGCAAGATTGGGATTTCCCTGCGCTGCTGCGACACGGAGTTCTCCCCGCCCATTGAGCAAGACGTGAAACGCCGGGCTGATGCCACCGTGGGTCAGTTCCTGCTGTATGGTCCGTCCGAAAATCTCATCCGCGAACTGCCTCCTGGCAAATCGTACGTCCTCGGTGCTGCCGGTCTCCAGTTGATCGAGCTGCGCCAGCACAGTCGATTCTTCCATCACCAGATTCACCAGCCGCGCGTCGCGCTGATGCCGTTCTTCGACGGATTCGAAATATCCGGAGACGGCCCATTTGATGGTGTGGCGGGCGCGATCGACCTCGCGGGCGGTGACGTCGCGGCTGACGAGCCAGATAACCGATCCGGACAGACCCACCGTCGCCGCCAATGTCAGCAGGAGGATCTTGGTGCCCAGGCGCATTTGAATTGTTCAGGGAACTTTCGGGAGGGCGTTGACGCCGACGATCACGGTCGCCTTGGTGGATTTGTTGGGAGCCAGCGTGAGAGATGCCGTCGAGCCGGGCAGTCGATAGTGCCAGGATTTGAGGCGGTATTCGCCGGGGGCGAGATCGTTGAAGGTGATGGTGGAGTTGCAGTGGGCGACTTTGTAGAGCGGTGATGGGGTGACGAAAAGGCGATCGATGGGGCGGTCGAGGGAATCGCTGACCACGCTTTGCGCGCCGGGGCGTTTGAGCAGATATGCGCCCGATTTGCCGCCGCCGATGGTGCCGATGTCGGCGATGGAGCCATCGTCGAAGCGGAGGTAAAACGTGTCGGTGTTGGTGGAGCGGTTGAGGATGATGAGCTTGTCGCCGATGGTGCCGACACGCGGGGATGAATCATCAAACTGCTTGGGGTTGGGCGAGGCGAGGGGCAGGTTTTGCGGCGTGGCGGCGGGGGCGGTGCCGGTGACGGGCTCGAGCCAGATGATGATGCCGTAGAGGCCGGCGTAGTCGAGGGGGGCGTATTGCCCGGCGGGGTTGGCGGTGGTGGTGAGCTGATCGCCCGGGCCGCCGGCGTAGGATGCGGCCGCGTTTTCGGGGTGATAGCCCTTTTTCGGCTCAGCGCGCACGGCGATTTCTACGGCGGATTTGCCAGGGGGGATTTTGACGCCGGAGGCGCAGCCGAGTGTGAGGCTGAGGATCGCGGTTGTGAGAAAAAGTAGAAGACTCTTCATTTGCGGCTCATTTGCAGACGAACGATAGCGGTTTTGCCTTCGTTGACGGTGATGGGCTGGGATTGCTCGCTGTAGCGAGGGGTGCGCTGCCAGGTTTTGAGGATGTAATCACCGGGCGGCGCGCTGATGGAAAAAGCACCTTCGGGGGAGACGGTGGTGAAGAAGGGTGTGGGACAGACGTAAATCACGCCGTCCATGTAGCGGTGGATGGAGCAGAAAAGGCGGACGAGGCCGGGTTTTTCGAAGACGACGCTTTTTTTGATGGGCGGACGCCAGAGGCCCAGATCGAATTGCTTGGGAGGGGACTGGGAGAAGACGTTGTGCTCGATGGGGCGATTTTCATCGTTGAGGAAGTCGACGCGCTGGCCGACGGAGATGATCAGGAGGGAGGGGTTGAATTTTGCGCCCTGCTGGGACATGAGAGCGGGCTCGGTGGGGGAGGGGAACTGGACGGAGGGGTCGGCGGGCTCGAGATAGACGATCATGGCGGGGATGGGTTTGCCGGGCTCGCCTTTGACGGTCCCGCTGACGGCGGGGCGGGTGGTTTGGGAATATGCGGCGGTTGATGCGAAGAGGAGAAGGAGAAGGGGCGAGAGTCTATTGAGCATGGGTTAGTAATTTAGCGGATGCCCCGAGGAAGTCACGGGCGGGAGCGGCGCGCGACAGCCAGAGATGCGGCGGCAAGCGCGAGAATCATTGCTGAAGGCTCGGGAATGGCGGTGGTGTGGAGAGTGGAGAGGAGGGCGCTTTGGTTGGAGAAGGCGCGGTCGATGAGGAAGAAATCGTCGGCGTTGATCGTCCCATCGAGGTTGATGTCGCCGGATTGGTAGGTGGTGGAGTGGGTGGCAAAGCCGCTGTCCATCAAGGCGTAGTCATCTGCGTCGATGTCCAGGTCGAGATCGAGATCGCCGGTGAGGGTGTAGCGGATGAGGATGCTATTCGTGTCCACGGATTGGCCGGCGAAGGTGGTGAAAATCGGCTGATTTTGGCCGTCGTTGTTGAGGATGATGCCGAGGGTGGTCAGGTGCTGGGTGTTGGCGGCGGCGGCGCTGCTGTTGAGTCCCCGGCCGGTCCATGAGCCGCCTGCGCGGGCGCGGCGGATCAGTTGGGTGATGGAATCGAGAGTGGATTGGGCGTCGATGGCGGTGGGGCGGACGATCATGTCGGAAGTGCCGAGGTCGAGGTTGCCGGTGAGGTCGATGGCGAGGGATTTGGTGTCGAGGAGGTCGCCGGTGACTGTGGCGTTGGCGCCGTTGATGGTAAGGCGGGAGAGGTGTTGCGATTGGGTGAAGTTGGCGGTGCCAGCGCCGGAGATGGTGATGCCGAGATTGGCAGATGAGGAGGAGCCGGCGTCGGTGTTGAAATTGATGATGCCGCCGCTAATGGAGAGGGATGCGGCGGGGCCGTGGGATTGGGGGCCGTTAATGTTGAGTGTGCCGGCGCTGGTTTTGCTCAGGGACGAGCCGGCGGAATTGTCGAGCAGGGCGGTGACGGTGCGGGTGTTGCCGGTGGCGGGATTGATGAGGAGGTTGTTGTAGGATTGTTTTGTGGCCGCGCTGGCAGCGACAGCGGTGTATCGGGGGCCAAGCAGCAGCAGATCGCTCTCCTGCACTCGGCCGTCGGCGTCGAGGTCGGCGGCGGGATTGAATTGGGTGTTGTTGCTGTTGAAGACGGTGGAGAACTGGGTCACGTCATCGGGGGCGTACACGCCGTTGAAATTCAAATCGCCCAGGCCAGCGCCGATGGTTGTCGCGGTGAAGAAGCCGGGGAAGCGCTGGACGTTGGAGTTGCCGGTCATTTCATAGGTGACGACGGTGGCGACGTGGTTGCCGCTGGTGAGGTTGGAGGCATCTTTGGTCCAGAGGTCGCGGTCGAGGCGATTGGCCTGGCTGGCTGCGCCGACCATGGCGAGGACCTGGGCATCGGTGAGGGAGGCGGGGAGGTCGAAGAAGACGTGGATGTTGTTGGCCGTGAGATCGCTGGAACTGACCTGGAGGCGGCGGTTTTGTTCGAGGCCGGGGGTGATGGCGTTGAAGCTGTCGATGGCGGAGATGGGTTTGAGGCGATCGACGTAAATGGATTTTTTGAAATCGGCGAAGATGGCCGGGCCGCTGTTGCGATGGCGGAAGGCGCGGACGGTGAGGTAGTGCATGCCTTCGGAGAGATTGGCGGCGTTGATGTCCTGGCGATAGGTGCCGAGGCCGTTGGGGTTGGAGAAGCCCGTGGTTTTTTGGGTGAGGAAGTTTTCAAATCCATAGGAAGTGGAGGTGGGGTTTGTGAAATCGGCCTGGCCGTTGCTGTTGGCATCGAAGCCGTCGTCGATGCGCAGCACGGCGTTGTCGCCGTCTGCGTCGTGGTCGCGGAAGCCATCGGAAAGCGTGACGGCGTTGGTGTTGAGCTGGACCTGGAATGAATTGCCGGTGATGACGTCGATGCTGGCGAGGCGGGCGGTGCCGTTGGTGGCGGCGGTGGGGGTTTCGCCGGCGATGGTGGTGGCGACGTTGGTGAGGGAGAGCGTGCCTTTGGGCGTGGATGGGCCGTAGATCACGTAGCCGCGATCGTGCTCCACGCCGTTGGCGTTTTTGTTGCGGGGGATGCGCATGGTGATCTGCTTGCTGGCATTGACCACGAGGGTATCGGGGATTTCGTTGAACGGATCGACGGTCGGGGCGGTGGCATTGCCCGTCAGCTCCACAAGATGGGTGCCCGCATCAAAGCCCGTATTGATCGGTCCTCGTTCATCAAATCCTCCATCGAGGCGGCTGTTGAGGCCGACGATCGCGGAATTGTTACGCTCGTAAACGTAAATATTGGAGAAGCCGTTGGGGTTGAAGGCGTCGTCCATCCAGCGTTCCTGATAATTCCCGCGGCCGTAGGAGTTGCGGATGTTGACCAGCGTGGTGATGGCATTTCCGTAGAATCCACCCAGCGCATCGCCGCGGCCGTCTTTGGGGAAGTCGCGATTGGTGCCGAACTCGTGGGCGTTGTGATAGACGACGACGTTGCCGGGCCGCATGAGGATGAATGCGTGGGCGACGTTGGAGAGATAGGCCCCGCCATCGTCGTGGCTGAGGGCAAATTCAACGCCCTGGGTGCCGTTGTTGGAGAGGGGGGCGCTGGCGATGTTGTGCCAGTTATTAACGGTTCCGTTGTTGGTGAGATTGCCGTTGAGGGCGAAAAACAGGGGGAAATCGAGCACATCGCGATTGCCGCCGACGACTCCGGGCTGGGCGGGATCGATGTCTTTGCGGATCAGCGACTGCAAGAGGGATTTGTCGCCGGTGTAGGCTTCGAGGAAAGAAAAGACCTGCCGCTGGGAGCCGTCGAGATTGTTGCGGAAGGAGGAGCGATAGACAGCGCGGTCGAGATAGTTGAGGGCGAACGGGTAGACGTGCTTGGCCGCATCGACGCGGAAACCATCGACGCCGACGTTTTGCACCATCCACTGGGCGTAACGCATCAGGTAGCCCATGGCGTTTTCTTCGACCGGATCGCCGGCCATGGGGGTGGCATTGTTGAAGGGATAGATCTGGAGGTTGCTCTCGCCGGTTTTGGGATCGAAGACGCTGATGGGCGTGAGACTGCGATCGGGGTAGAAGCGGCGATTGTTCTCGTCGGGGATATCCGCGACGGTGCCGGCGGGGATGTTGTTGGCAAACCCCGGCACTGGACTGCGGATGTACTGATTGTTGGTGCGCTGGTCGATGTCGATCAGGCCGGCGAGACGGAATTGATACTCGTAGTCGGGGCCCTGCGGCGGGAAGGCGGTGTGATAGTCGCCATCGACGGGTCCGCCAGGAATGGTCGTGACGAAGCCGGGATAGTCGCCCTGGGCCACGAATCCAGGCGTTCCGGAATTGCGAAATCCGCTGTGGTTGATGATGTAGTCGATGTAAACGCTGCCGCCGGTGCGCTGGAGGGATTTGACGGTGGCTTTGAGGCCGCGCTCGGTGCCATATAGGGTGGGATTGCCAGGTTTGCCAAGATCGAAGCGGTCGTAGACGTCGTAGCCGACGGAAAAGTTGCCGGAATCGGCCCGGCCGGGCGGGGGGAGGTAGGCAGCGCCATAACCGGCGAGGAAGAGGTCGGGGGTGCGCTTTTCGATGGTGTTGTAGGTGGCTTCGAACCACTGGAGGATGGCGGGGGCCGAGACATCATCAGCGCGGGCCGGGACGGAAACCGCCAAGGCCGCCAAAAGCAGGCAAAGCGTTGCGATTGGGCTGAAATGACGACGCGTAGCCACTCTCTACCCTCTGGGCTGAAACCCGGCACACTATACCGCAAAGAAAGAGCGGCGGCGGAGTTTTTGCGATCAGGGAAAATAGGATGTTAGGAACATCGGGTGGCCGGAGGTTTCCAATATGTTTAAGCTGCCACAACAAGGAGTGCGCATGATTCAGCGAGCTTTAATTCTGTTGACGTTGCTGTTTGCCTCCGTTGCCGTTGCCCAGCCGATGGCGGATCGCGTGCCGTCGGATGCGGTGGTTTACATCGGGTGGCAGGGGAGCGATTCGGTGGGGTCGGGGTATGAGAAATCGCATCTGAAGGGGGTGATTGATTCGTCGAATATCCCGCAGGTCTTCAGCGAGTTTCTGCCGCGGTTGATCGAGCGGCTGGGGAAGGATGATGCGCAGGCGGCGGCGGTTTTTCGGTCCATCCACGGGATCGGGCGGATTTTCTGGCCGAGGCCAGCGGCGATTTATTTTGGGGGGATCGATATGAACGCTCCCGCGCCGATGCCACGGCTGGCGATGATTTGCGATGCGGGGGCGGAGGCGGCGGCGACGCTCGATTCGCTCAATCCGATTGTCGAAAATCTCAACCGGGCCGGTGTGCCGCTGGTTGCGGCGGTTCATGGCAGGCGGTTTGTGACGATTTCGGTTGGGGGCGATATTTCCGCGGCGTTTGCGGGATTGCTGGGTGATCCGGCCGACAAATCGGTCCCGCCGCTTTCGTCACGCAAGGATTTTTCCGATGCGATGGGGCAGGTGCAGAAGCAGCCGGTGTTGGCGTTATTTGTCGATGCCGGATCGGTTCTGAAATTGTTCGATCAGATAGCCGCAGGCGACGGAGAGCAGCACGCCAAAGAATGGGCCAACGTGCGCGACGCCATCGGGCTGGCCGGGCTGAAGGTCATTGTCTGCACAGGCGGTTTTGAGGGCCCGGATTGGTCAACCCAGGCTTTCATATCCGCTCCCGCGCCGCGCGCGGGAATGCTGGCGATGCTCGACAGCAGGCCGCTGAGCGATGACATCTTCAAGGCGATCCCCAAAAGCGCCAGTTATGTGGCCGCGTTCCGATTCGATGTGGCCAAAGCCTTTGAAGCTTTCCGCACGGTGCTTGGCGATCTCGATCCCGCGGTGCAGCAGATGTTCGATCAGGGAACCGCCGCCATCAGCGCCATGACCGCGGTCAATTTCAAGACGCAGTTTCTGGAGAGCATCGGCGATCAATGGGCGATCTATGGCGATGCCAATGTCGGCGGCAACGGCATGCTGGGCTTTGTGCTGATGAATCGGCCCAGCGATGCGAAAAAATTGGAGGAGTCACTCGATAAAATCGACATGGCCGCCGGGAACATCATTTCCGGCCAGACGCGCAATGACGGCATGACGGTCATGATGCGGGAGACAAAAATTGACGGGATGAAGGTTCGCTATTGGGCGATTCCATTATTCTCGCCGTCATGGACGATCAAGGATGGAAATATTTACGCAGCGCTTCAGCCGCAGATCGCGGCGTCGGCGGCCGCCGCGGGAGGAAAGGGGACATCGATTCTGGACAATCCTGCCTTCGCCGCCGCCAGAAAGCGCCTGGGCAAAGACGGCGGCGCGGGCGCCGGCAGCATGAGCTACGTTGATCTTCAGGAAACCATCACTTCCTCTTACGCCACGACCCTGGCGCTGACGCGCATGGGGCTGGGCTTTGCCGATATATTCGGCGTGGAAGCGCCCCCGATCGTGATCCCGCCGCTGGACAAGCTTCACGCGCACCTGGGGACGGCGGCGGCCGCCGCCTGGACCGACGATGCCGGCTGGCATTCCAGGAGCATCAGCCCGTTTCCCGGCAGCGAGATTTTCGCAACCGAGGCCAACATGATCCTGGCCCAGCAGGCGCTGGCGCTGAGCATCATGTTGCCGGCGATGAATCAGGGGAGAGAAAGAGCCAATCGCGTCAAGTGTGCATCGAACATGCGGCAGATGGGGCAGGGTGTGCTGCTTTATGCGAATGATCACAAGGGAAAATATCCTGAGATGCTGGGGGATTTGGTTGAGGCGGACCTTAATTGGCAGGTTTTTGTTTGCCCGGACGTGAACACGCAGCCGCCACCTCCGGATGTGCAGCGGGACCCCAAGAAACGGGCGGCGTGGATCAATCAGAATGCGAGTTACGTTTATCTGGGCGGCAACATGAACGGCAATTTGCCGGCCGACAGAATTCTGATGTACGAGAAGGAGAACCATGGTCCACAGGGTCTGAATGTCCTGTTCAACGATGGACACGTGGAATGGATGGATTTTGTGAACTTCAATCGGGATCTTCAGCAGCAGGTGCCGCCACCGGCGAAGAAGTAAGGAGCCGCGGCCGAGGCGCGGTTTACTTGATCCAGACCGTCTTGATGTTCACAAATTCGCGGATGCCGACTTCGGCCAGTTCCCGGCCGTAGCCACTGTTTTTGATGCCGCCGAAGGGGAGGCGCGAGTCGGATTTGACAGCGCCGTTGATGAAGACGGAGCCGGATTCGATCTGGGCGGCGAGGCGCTCGGCCAACGCGATATCCTTCGTCCAGATGGTGGCGCCCAGGCCGAAGCGGGAGCGATTGGCCAATTCCACCGCTTCGTCCATGTTTTTCACGCGGGTGACGGCGGCGACGGGGCCGAAGGTTTCTTCATCAAAGGCGATCATGCCGGGGCGGACGTCGGCCAGGACGGTGGGGGGATAGAAGAAGCCGCGCATCGGGGGCTTTTTGCCGCCGCAGAGCAGGCGCGCGCCGGCGGCGAGGGTTTTTTTGACCTGATTATCCAGGCTATCGCGGAGATCGGCTCGGGCGAGTGGGCCGATTTCGGTGTTGCGGTCGAGGGGATCGCCGAGTTTGAGTGAGGACATGCGGTCGGCGAAGGCGCGCTCGAAGCGGTCGGCGATGGATTCGTGGACGAGGAAGCGCTTGGCGGCGATGCAGCTTTGGCCGGCGTTGATGCAGCGTGCGGCGGCGGCCGCGCTGGCGGTGGCGGGGATATCGACGTCGGGGCAGACGATGAAGGGGTCGGAGCCGCCCAATTCCAGCACCGATTTTTTGAGCACTCTTCCCGCAGCGCTTCCCACGGCCTTGCCGGCGCGTTCGCTGCCGGTGAGCGTCACCGCGCGGATGCGCGGATGAGCGATCAGGGCCTCGGCGGCCTGGTTGTCCAGCAATAGATTGGTGAAAACGCCGGGGGGAAAGCCGGCCTCGCGGAAAATGCGCTCGATGGCCAGCCCGCAGCCGGGGACGTTCCAGGCATGTTTGAGCACGGCGACATTTCCCGCCATCAGCGAGGGCGCGGCGAAGCGGAAAACCTGCCAGAAGGGAAAATTCCAGGGCATGATGGCCAGGATTGGGCCGAGGGGGTCGAAGCGGACGTAGCTGCGAGTGGCGTCGGTGGGGACTTCTTCGATGGCCAGGAGGCGGTGGGCGTGATTGGCGAAATAGTCGCAGGCGGAGGCGCATTTTTCGATTTCGGCCTCAGCGCCGGCGATGGTTTTGCCCATTTCGCGGGTCATCAGGGTGGAGAGATCGGGCTTTTGCTCAAGGAGCAATTCGCCGACCCGGCGCAGCAGATCGCCGCGCTCTTCGAAGGATTTGGTCCGCCATTGGGTGAACGCACGCTCGGCTTGCTCGAGCAGTTGCTCGACTTGGGCTGGCGAGTGATCGGGATATTCGGCGATGACTTGTTCGGTGGTGGGATTGATCGATTTCATGACAGGCTCCGCCACTCATCTTATGAAAAAGGTCCGCTGAAGCGGACCCTACAGAATCTCAATTTGTACGCAGCGAGGCGAGCAGTTATTGCCTGGCCTGCTCCTCCTCGGCCCGGCGCTGGGCGAGTCGCTCGTCCAGGCGTTTGCGCTGCTCCTCGTTG
This sequence comes from Tepidisphaeraceae bacterium, assembly GCA_041482675.1. Classification (GTDB taxonomy): domain Bacteria; phylum Planctomycetota; class Phycisphaerae; order Tepidisphaerales; family Tepidisphaeraceae; genus JBGPEF01. Next base: position 27,566 of record JBGPEF010000001.1, read on the forward strand.
AGAAGCGCGACGAGCTTCTTGACGGCATCCTCGGGCTTGGGGCCGGACTGCATGAGGGTTCGCCGTTTTTGGAGGGTGTCGCGGAACTTCTCCTGGTCACCGGCGTCGCGGGCGGCCTGGGATTGCTCTGTCAGCTTCTGAAGATCGTCGGCATGCTCCCCGCGCCACTTGTCCGTCGCCAGCTTTTGATCGAAGCGAAGGGACTGAATGCTCTCCTTCTGCTCGTTGGTAATCGTGAAGTCGGGCGTCAGCGCCAGGTCGCCCAGTGCGGCGAGGGCTTCGACGAAGGCATCGCGCTGGGCGAACTGCCCCTGGCCGAAACGCCCGAAGGGACGCTGTGGCTGTTGCGGGCGGGGCGCGGGTTGCTGGGGCGCGGGCTGTTGCTGGGGCGGGGGATTGTCGGCCGGCTTGGGAGGATCGGCCGCGAACGCCAGCGGCGAGAGGAGCAGGATCGAGGCCACGAGAAGATGATTCATTTGCATGAGAACCTCCATCGTAGTGCAGGCTTTTAGCCTGCAAATGCAGGCTGGAAAGCCTGCACTACAAGGCGTAAAACGGCGGTGAAGCGGACATTATTGCGAATTTGCCATGGCTTTCAAATCGACTGAAAGCGTTGCGTGCTTGTGAATCGACCCTAGACTTAGAGAAACGTGGCAAAGCTTTCCTTCCATATCGACGATGTGATCAGCGGCCGCCGCAGGATGACCGACGAGCAGGCGCTGGAGCTTTATCATTCGGCCTCCATGCACGACCTGGGACAATGGGCGCATGCGCGCTCGCTGGTGATGCATCCGGAGGACTATCGCACCTACGTCATCGACCGCAACATCAACTATACCAACATCTGCACGGCCAAATGCACCTTCTGCGCGTTTCGGCGGGATCATGAGGATGAGGATAGCTATACGCTGAGCTATGAGACGATCGGCCAGAAGATTCGCGAGCTGGTGGCGATCGGGGGGACGCAGATTCTGATGCAGGGGGGAATGAACGATCGCCTGCCGCTGGAGTGGTATGAGGGGTTACTGAAGTTCATCAAGACCGAGTTTCCAAGGGTTCACATCCATGCTTTCTCGCCGCCGGAATTCATTGAGTTCGAACGGTTCTTCAAGGTGGATGTGCGGGAGGTAATTCGGCGGCTGCGGGCGGCCGGGCTGGACACGATTCCTGGTGGTGGCGGGGAGATTTTCGCCCCACGCGTGCGACGGCGGATTGGGATAGGCAAATGTACGGGGGATAACTGGATGAGGGTGATGCGGGTGGCGCACGAAGAGGGAATGAACACCTCCGCCACAATGCTGATTGGGCATATCGAGTTTGTTCGGGAGCGGATTGAGCACATGAGTGCGCTGAGGGATATGCAGGATTATGCCCTTGGGTTAGGGACGAGGGACGAGGGACGAGGGACGAGGGAAGAGGAGATCCGGCGGCGATGGTCGGGGGTGTTTGAGCAATCGAGGATCGAGGATCGAGGATCGAAGATCGAGAGGGCGGGTTCTTACACGGCGTTTATTCACTGGCCGTTCCAGCGCGAAAACACTCCTCTCGGTCGGGCCGAGGAATGGGAGCCGGCGATCCATGGCCCGTTTGATGACTCGACCAATGACGACATCCTCCGTGGGCGGGTGGTGCGGATGGCGGGGGCGGAGGAGTATTTGAAGATGTTGGCCATTGCCCGGTTGTTCCTGGACAACATCCCATCGCTTCAGAGCAGTTGGGTGACCATGGGGCCGAAGATTGGGCAGCTTGCCCTGTTTTTCGGGGCGAACGACATGGGGTCGGTGATGATGGAGGAGAATGTCGTCAGCGCGGCCGGGACGACCTATCGGCTCAGCGAGCGCGAAATTTGCCGGCTGATCCGGGATGGCGGTTGGGTGCCGGCGCAGCGTGATCAGTATTACCGGGTGCTGCGTCGCCAGGACGGCCCAGATTCTCCAGACCTTCGGCCGCTGGCGGAGCCTCCGGTTCGGGCGGTGAAGAAGATCGATGAGCGGTTTGTAGGGGCCGCGCCGGGGTTGGATGATGGGCGAGACCGGAGCGTGGGGGTGCAGTTGCCAATTCTCAGTTCTGATCGTTAATCATTGCTTTATAATCAGATAGGTCGAAACAGGAACGGCTGAGGCCGTTCATCTGACGCTAAGAATCTTTTTACCTTTTAACCTATTTTGGGTCTTCCCCGGCCATGCCGGGTGCGCGGTACCATCTCGGTTTGACGAGGAAGCCGGGCCTGGGTCGGAGCCGGCTGGAAGGAAGGAAGAATGTGAGGCGCGGCCATGTCGACCATACTAATTGTTGAAGACGACTCGGATACGCGTGAGGTGATGGCGCGCTATCTGACATTGGCCGGTTACGAGCATGTCTCGGTCAGCAATGGGTGGGAAGCGCTGCTGGCGGTGGATCAGAACAAGATCGATCTGATCCTGTTGGATGTGATGATGCCGGGGATGGATGGGGTGACGTTTCTGAATATCCTTCGGAACGCCCAAACCAAGAGAAACACACCGGTTGTAATCGTGACCGCGATGTCCAGGCAGGAGCTGAGCAGCCGATTCCACGATTTGCCGGTACAGGCAGTCCTGCCCAAGACACAAGAGCTTTTCGATGAGCTGATGCAGACGGTGCATAAGATCCTGGAAAAACCGGAGCCAGGGGAGGGTCCATCTGAATCGGCGGAATCCGAGGTCATACGCGGGAACTAAACTCTCGGCAAATTCATGTCGTCCGAGTTGATCGGACTGAGATGGATTGCGGTTTGGGGAGCGCGGGTTTGGCGCGGGGGTTCTTTTTGCGCACTCGATTTGGGGACGATGGCTGAATCAGCTTTTATTGTTGGGATGAGCGTGGGGGGTTAGCATGACGGCGTCCTATCCGCCGCATGAACTTTCCGGTCGAGTTCAACCTCCTGGGGCATCGCGTGCCAGCGCACGGGGTGATGGAGCTTCTGGCATATGTGGTGGGGGTGCAGTTTTACTTCTGGCTGAGGAGGCGGGGGAGGCTGGGGGCGGGAGCTGCGCTGCCGGTGGATCAGAATCTTTGGCTGATCGTGGGATGTGTGATGGGGGCGATGGTGGGATCCAAGGTTTTGGCCTGGGCCGAGTCGCCGTTGGATTATTGGGCAAGGCGGAGTACGCCGCTGGTGCTGCTGAGTGGCAAGACGATTGTGGGCGGGCTGCTGGGGGGATGGATTGGCGTGGAATTGGTGAAGAAGAGGCTGGGGGTGAGGCAGGCGACGGGGGATTTGTTTGTGTTTCCGCTGGTGGTGGGAATTTCGATAGGGCGGGTGGGGTGTTTGCTGACCGGATTGGCGGATCACACGCATGGGGTGCATACATCGCTGCCGTGGGGAGTAAATTTCGGCGATGGGCCGAGACATCCGACACAGCTTTACGAAATTGCGTTTGTGTTGCTGCTGGGGGGCGCGCTGATTTGGAAGAGCAAGGGGGAGTACTGGAATGGGGAGTTGTTTGTGTGGTTTATGACGGGGTATCTGGGGTTTCGGTTTGTGGTGGAGTTTATAAAACCGAGGCATGTTTATTTTGGGGCGTTGAGCGCGATTCAAATGGCCTGCCTGGTTGGTTTGATTGAATGCATGAGGCGATTGGCGCGCGGGCGGGTTCACAGCGCGCACGGGCATTCCCGGCGCGCCGGGGCTGCCCATGCCACCCATTCCACTCATGCTACTCAAGGGGTGAGCGAATGACTGAGACGATGGAGAATATTGAGAGGCCCGATGAAAGCGCGGGCTGGGAGGCAGCGCGGCGGATCGAGTCGTGGGCGGGGGAAATTCGCGTCAATCGCCTGCGATTGGCGGCGATCATCATTTTTTATGTTCGGCACCTGATCGATGTCTACGTCAACCCGTTGAACCGGCAATTCACCGGCAGATATCACCTGCTGGTGACGGTGATCGTGCTGGCGTGGACGGCACAGGTGCTGTGGCTGCATTGGGCGCTGTCGCAGCGGAGGATGGGGGAGAAGCTCAAATACATCGCTGTGATCTGGGATTTGGTGATGGTGACGATGCTGGGAATCGTGGCGAAAACGCCGCAGACGCCTTTGATGCTGCTCTATTTCATTGTGATCGCTTCCGCGCCGCTGCGGTTGTCGCTGAGATTGGTCTGGGTGGCGACGCTGGGGGCGATGGCGGGGTATGCGATCGTTCTGGCGTATTACGCGTGGTGGGTGATTGGATTTGACAAATATTACGCGACGCCGGAATTGCGGATTCCACGCAGCGTCGAGGCCATCTGGATTTTGGCGATAGGAGTGGCCGGGCTGCTGGCGGGGCAGGTGGTTCGGCAGATGCGGCGGCTGAGCGGCGGGTATCCGGTGGCGATGGGACAGCAAGGCAAGGAGTGAGCTTTGGCCGACACGCTGGTTTGCCCACATTGTCGTGAGCGGCTCTGGGTGGCCCGGATGCAGATCGCGCTGCTGACCTGTCCGCGCTGTTTGCGGGTGATCATCAATCCCAATGCGGCGACGCGGCCGGCGGTTGAGCCGCGGCAGGTGATTCCAGTGGAAGAGGAGGTTCATTTCGACCTCCGCGATACGGTGGGGGGGCTGACGATTTTGGCGCTGACGCTTTTTCTGGGCGCGGTGGTGGCCGCGAGGTATTCGCAGATGTTTGGCCTTAGCGCGGTGCTGTTCATCGCTGCGATGATGACCGTGGGCGGCGTGATCTGGGCAGCGCGGCGGCCGAAGGATGATCAGCAGTGGGAGGGCTCCCTGCCGCCGCCTCCGCTGCGCGGCGGAGTGGTGCTGGAGTATCAGCAGGTTCGGCCCAAGGTATCCGTGCTGGCGTTCATCGGCGGATTTCTGGCGGCCATCGTCATCGGGATCGTTTGTTTTTATGCCATGGTGGCCACAGGGGATCGCAGCTCGGTGAATACTCGGCGGCTGGTTTTCGCCGGGATGCTGGTGCTGCTCATGGGTATGGTTTACGCGGCCACGCGGCTGGGAAGAATCCCCGGCTGGGCGGGATTTGGCCGAGGGGTGGCGGTGGGGTTGGCGATGTCGATGATGGCGCTGGGGCCGTGCGGGGCGTGTTATATGTTGACGTTGTTTGGATAAGTTTCTTCGGGAGGGCCTGGAATGCGCGAGCGCGATTATCTTTTTTATGAACTGACCAGCAGCCTCTGCGCGACTTGTCTGCGGAAGGTGGAGGCGAAGGTGGTGATTCAGGGGGAGGATGTGTTCATGCTCAAGCGCTGCCCGGAGCATGGGTTTGCCAAGGTGCTGATTTCGACGGATGCGGAATATTACAAACTCTCGCGGCAGACGCTCAAGCCGGGGCAGATGCCGCTGAAGTTCAACACGCCGATCAAGTGGGGATGTCCGTATGACTGCGGATTGTGCCCGGATCACGAGCAGCATTCGTGTCTGACGCTGGTAGAGATCACCGACCAGTGCAATCTCACCTGCCCGATTTGTTATAGCGAATCGTCGCCGAAGCGATTGACGCACCGCAGCCTCGAGCAGGTCGAGTTCATGCTCGATTGCGTGGTGCGCAATGAGGGCGAGCCGGATGTGGTGCAGATTTCCGGCGGCGAGCCGACGATTCATCCCCGGTTCTGGGAGATCATGGATGCAGCGCGGCGGCGGCCGATCAAGCATCTGATGCTGAACACCAATGGCCTGCGGATCGCGCACGAGGCGGAGTTTGCAAGTCGTCTCAAGGAATACATGCCTGGGTTTGAGGTTTATTTGCAGTTTGATTCGCTGCGGGAGCGGCCGTTGCGGGAATTGCGCGGAGCGGATCTGCGCGATGTGAGATTGCGGGCGCTGGAGCGGCTCAATGAGCACAATATTTCCACGACGCTGGTGGTGACGTTGAAGAAGGGGCTCAACGATTCGGAGATTGGGGAGATTATTGATTTTGCATTGAAGCAGAGGTGCGTGCGCGGCGTGACGTTTCAGCCGATTCAGTCGGCCGGGCGATTGGAGGATTTTGACCCAGCGCGGGATCGGTTGACGCTGGGCGAAGTTCGGCAGCAGATTTTGAAACAGTCGCCGATTTTCAAATCCAGTGATGTGATTCCCGTGCCGTGCCATCCGGATTGCCTGGCCATGGCGTATGCGCTGAAGATGGATGGGTGCGTCACACCGCTGACGGGGCTGATCGATCCGCAGGTGCTGCTGCATGGCGAGGGGAATACGATCGTCTATGAGCGGAATGCGGCCGTCCGCGGGGAGTTGTTCAAATTATTTTCGACCGGGGCAAGCCCGCAATCGGCGGCGGGGAGTTTGAAGCAGTTGCTCTGCTGTTTGCCGACGGTGACGGGGAGCGGATCGCTGACGTACGACAATATTTTCCGGATCATCATCATGCAGTTCCTGGATGCGCACAATTTTGACGTGCGGAGCGTGAAGAAGACGTGCGTGCACATCGTCCATTCGGACGGAAGGATCATTCCGTTTGATACGTTCAATATGTTTTATCGGGATGAGAAGGAGAGGAGGTTGGAGGGGTTGAGGGAGGAGACGATGACGCAGATGCGGGTGAGGGGGAGGGAGATGGTGGGGCAGTGATCTTCTGCTGCCCGGGCAGGTGGTGAGTCTGGGGTATTACAGGAAAACCGCGTCGAGTGTTGGGATATTCAGGGCCCGATTCACCGGCCGACTCATTTAATGCTTGCGCGAATGCCTCTACTTCTGGCGTGAGGGCTGCATAAAGCATGAATGCTCGTTCACCAGCGTTTGTAATAACGATGAGCCATGGCACTTTTCGTGTGCGTGCTGCTCCGAACATCAAATAGAACCCAACCAGAGTGATGGAAAGGGTTAGAAGCGGATTGTAATAAAGGCCCATCAGCGTCAGGCCAATAGGTACGGCAACCAGCAGTCCCCCGAGGATGAGTCCGACGATTGGATGTTTGAATGACGGACGAAGCTCAATGCGGATCGAGCGAATGTCGGCCCTTGGAACGCTGCCAACAACGTCACGACCTTCCAAAACCACAATCAGCCGCTCGCTATACGCGAGCGCGCCGAGTAGCACGTATCGCTCATGAGGATCGACCGCAGCGGTGAATTTCATCTCGCACCAGGCATCCAATCGCCATTGCGATTTTTCAGGTCCGAATGATATACCTATTTCGTGGAGGCATGAAGGTAATGGCTGACATCCGCATTGGTATTTCCGGCTGGCGCTACACCCCGTGGCAGGGAACATTCTATCCCAAAGACCTGGCCCAAAAACGCGAGCTGGAATATGCCAGCCGCAAGCTCAACTCGATTGAAATCAACGGCTCGTTTTATTCGCTCCAGAGGCCGAAGAATTATCTGGAGTGGTATGAGCAGACTCCGAAGGATTTTATTTTTGCGCTGAAGGGCAGCCGGTTCATCACGCACATGAAGCGGCTGAATGATGTGAAGCTGCCGCTGGCGAATTTTCTGGCGTCGGGGGTGCTGGCGCTGCGGGACAAATTGGGGCCGATTTTGTGGCAGTTTCCGCCGAATTTTGGATTTGATGAGGAGAAGTTTGCGAGGTTTTTTGAAATGCTGCCGAAGGATCGGGAAGAGGCGGTGAAATTGGGAAAGCACCACGATGCGCGGGTGAAGGGGAGATCGTGGCTGGAGGTTGATAAGAATCGCAAGTTGCGGCATGCCGTGGAGGTTCGACATGAGAGTTTCAGAACACCGCAATTCGTGAAGCTGCTTCGCAAGCACAATTTCGCTCTCGTCTTCGCGGATACGGCCGGCAAATGGCCGTACATGGAGGATGTGACTTCCGATTACATCTACGCGCGGCTGCATGGTGACGAGGAGCTCTATGCCAGCGGCTATACCGATGACGCGTTGGATTGGTGGGCGGCGAGACTTTGCAAGTGGAAGAGTGGCGGAGAGCCGGAGGATCGAAAAACGGTGTTGGCGGCGCGGCCGAAAAAGCGCAAGAGCCGCGATGTGTTCGTCTATTTCGACAATGACGTGAAAGTACGGGCGCCCTATGACGCGATGAGGCTGATGGCGCGGATGTCCGGCAAATCGCCGCCGAAGGCGCAGGTGCACAAGGTGGCCGAGGCGGCGCGGACGAGCTGGCCGAAACTGTAGGTCCGGCTTTGCCGGACGTCCGGCACAGCCGGACCTACTTCTCCTTCAGCAAATCGATCAACCCCACGTCGATATATTGCCCGCCCGTGGTTTGTTTGCAGTGGATGGCGATCGTGTTAGGCCCGGATCGAAGAGCGGCCTTGCCCTTATCGCTCAAGGGGATGGTGACGTAGTCGCTGGTGAAGCCGGGAGCGGTGGCGACGAGTTGGCCGTTGATATAGACCTCCGCATCCTCATCGTGATGGATGAGCAGGTGCGGCTCGTTGAAGGCGGTCACGCGCAAATCGAAAGTTTTGCGAATCCAGATTTCGGGCGTTTTCCATTCCGTCCCAATGACCGCGCCGGGCGTTCCCTCGGTGCCGAAGCCCGCGGCCCCGGTGGTCCACCAGGTGTCGTTGAAGTCGGTGCTGGTCCAGTTATCGGCCGGTTTTTCCGTCACATACCGCCAGTCAATCGGCATATCGCGCGCCACGGGGATCAGCGTGATCAGGCGCGGCGCGGGAAGCGAAAGCTTCTTATGCGCGGCCATGATCTTCTCCTCGTTGGGCTTGATCATGGCGCGGTCATAGGTCATCAGGCCGTTCACTTCCATCTCGACGTCGGTTGTCTGCGTGTAAACGGCGGCGGAGAGGCCCGAGGCGGCCAGGAGGCGCAGGTTTTGGGTCAGGAAAACATAAGCCTCGGTGAGCGAGTCGCGATCCTGGAAGGTGCGATAGCCCCAGTTGCCTTTTTCCTTCCAGAGATGGCCGGAAATTGGCAGACCGAGCCCGCCATATTCGCCCAGGACGGCGGCGCGATTTTCCTCGGGCTTGGGTGCGCCCGGGCCGGGATACAGATGGATGTCATGCACATCGCCGGCCGGAAAATCGTTCCACCCGCTGGCGCAATTGGCCAGACGCGTGGGATCGAGTTGTTTGACGAGATTGGTGATGCGTGAGGTCTGGTACTGCCCCCAGCCTTCGTTGAAAGGCACCCACATGACGATGCAGGGATGGTTGTAATGGGTATCGATCATCGCCCGCAGCTCGCGTTCGTAGTTGTCGGCCGATTCTTTGCTGCGGGTGATTTCTCCCTTGCCGGGAGCGACGTGTTTGTCGCCGCTGGGCATGTCCTGCCAGACCAGCAGGCCAAGTTTGTCGCACCAGTAATACCAGCGATCCGGCTCGACCTTCACGTGCTTGCGGGCCATGTTGAAGCCGAGCTTTTTGGTGATTTCGATGTCGTACTTCAGTGCTTCGTCGGTGGGTGCGGTGTAAAGCCCATCCGGCCAGAAGCCCTGATCCAGCGGGCCATGTTGGAAGACGAACTGGTTGTTGAGCATGATTCGGGTGATGCCTTGGGCATCCTTGCCGAGGGCGATCTTGCGCATGCCGAAATAGGAAGTGACTTCATCCTTGCCAGCGCGGACGCGCAGGGTGTAGAGGTGCGGGGAATCGGGAGACCAGAGCCTGGCATTGTCAATTTTGAGAGTGATCTTGCCCGTGGGGCCGGTGGCGGTGGCGACTTCCTGATCGCCATCCATGGCGGCCAGTTGGATTTCATTGGTGCCCACGCCGTCAACGATCACGGCAACTTCGCCTTTATCGATGTCGGGAGTGATTTTGAGTGAGCGGATGTAATTCTGAGGAACGGCCTCGATCCAGACGGTCTGCCAGATTCCGGTGGTCGGTGTATACCAGATGCCGTTGGGGCGGGCGTGTTGTTTGCCCATGGGCTGATAGCCATCGGTGGTGGGGTCCCAGACGGAGACGGAGAGGGTGTTCTGGCCTTCGACGAGCTTATCGGTGATGTCGAAGGAGAACGGGTCATAGCCGCCGGTGTGGGTGCTGACCAGTTTTTTGTTCACGAAGACGGTGGCGTTCCAATCGACAGCGCCAAAGTGCAGGAGGATGCGCTGGCCCTTCCAGGTTTCGGGGAGGCGGAAAGAGCGCTGGTACCAGAGGCGATTTTGCGCGCCGACCGGTTTCATCACGCCCGAGAGCGCGGATTCGATGGGAAAGGGGACGAGGATTTTGCCCTGGTATTTTTCGGGCTGTGTGTTGGTGTCCTTGGGCGCGATCGCGTAGTCCCACAGGCCGTTGAGGTTGACCCACTCCGGCCGCTCCATCTGCGGCCGCGGGTATTCGCGATGGGCATTGTCAGGCGAGACGTCTTTGGCCCACCTTGTCATCAGGGGGGCGGTTTGAGGTTGCCACTGCGCGTGAGCAAAACCAGTGGCCAAAACAAGAACGATACTGCTGAAAATGAAGGGGGATTTCATGCTGCTTCCTTGTAAATCCCGATCCCCACCCACCACTGGCATGGCGCGCAAACCCGGAAGATGGTGGGCGATGCCCACCTTTGGCCATATCGACCAAATCCCTATGCGACATTATGCCGCTGCCGTGGCTTCCAGGCCCAATACGCGGGCCGTGGTTTCGCCAAGGGTGGCGGGGCTGTCGGTTACGGTGACCCCGGCTTCCTTCATGGCGGCGATTTTGGATTCCGCCGAGCCTTCGCCGCCGGAAATTATCGCGCCCGCATGGCCCATGCGCCGGCCGGGGGGCGCTGTCCTTCCCGCGATAAAGCCGACGACCGGCTTCTTTACATACTGCTTGATAAAGGTGGCCGCCGCTTCTTCATCGCTGCCGCCGATTTCACCGATCATGATGATCGCATCGGTATCGCTGTCGCGGTTGAAGAGATCGAGGACGTCAATAAAGTTCACACCCTTGATCGGATCGCCGCCGATGCCCACGCAGGTGGTCTGGCCAATTCCCCGCGTCGTGCATTGCCAGACGGCTTCGTAAGTGAGCGTGCCGGAGCGGGAAATGATGCCGACTTTCTTGCCGGTTTTGCTCTCGCGGGCCGGCGTATGGATGTAGCCGGGCATGATGCCGATTTTGCACTCGCCGGGCGTGATAATTCCGGGGCAATTGGGGCCGATGAGCACGCTCTTGGGTTTGTCGCGTAAGAATGCTTTGACCTTCACCATATCCAGGACCGGAACGCCTTCGGTGATTGCGACGATCACTTTGATCCCCGCATGGGCCGCCTCCATGATGGCATCACCCGCAAACGGCGCGGGGACGAAAATCATGCTGGCAACCGCACCCGTCTCATTCACGGCCTGTTGAACCGTGTCGAAAATCGGCAGCCCGTTGGCGTCTTTCTGGCCGCCTTTTCCCGGCGTGACGCCGCCGACCATTTTGGTGCCGTATTCCAGGCAGCTTTTGGTGTGAAATGCTCCCGCCGAGCCGGTGATGCCCTGGGTGATAACTTTGGTGCGTTTGTTGACGAGGATGCTCATGGGAGGGGGAAGGGTATAGCGGGCAAAGAACACTGGCAAGAACCATAACCAGGCCAGTACAATGTGGCCCGCCACTTCTGGAGTTTGCACTTGCCAGCCACACTGATCGACATCGCGCGGGAAACGCGCACGAGCATCAGCACGGTCAGCCGCGTATTGGCCGGGGGCGCGGTCTCGGCGCGCATCAGCGATGGCACGCGCGAGCGGGTGATGGAGGCGGCCAGGCGGATGGGATATCGGCCCAACCTCGTAGCTCGCTCGCTGCGAACGCGAAAGTCGAATACGGTGGCCCTCCTTTTCTCCGACATCGCCAATCCGTGGTTTGGTCAGATCGCCAGTCTGATCGAGCAGAGCCTGCATCGGCAGGGCTATTCAACCATGCTCTGCAACAGCGGCGAGGACCCGCAGCGTGAGCTGGAATATCTGAGACTGCTGCCGTCGAAGGGGATTGACGGACTGATCCTGGTGCCGCTGGTGCGGAGTAAAAAGACGCTGGTGGACATCCTGCCGGCGGATTTGCCGATGGTGATTCTGGATCGGCCGATCGCGGGGATTTCTTCCAGCGTGTCGAGCGACCAGGATCAGGCGGCGAGGATTCTGTGCGATGCGCTGGAGCGTGTCGGCGTGAAGAAAGTGGCGCTGATCTGTGGGCCGCATCATGTGGTGACGCATCGCCGGCGGGCGGAGATTGTTTCGCAGCGGTTTGAGGTGCTGGAACGGCATGAGGGGCCGGCCCAGCGCGAGACGGGGCGGCAGGGGTTCATTCATTTTCTGGGGGTCCAGCCGGATGCGATCATCTGCACCAATAATTTCCTCGGCCAGGGGGTGATTGACGCGATTGATGAGATCGAAAATCCGCCGATCGTGGGCGTGTTTGATGAGATTCCCATGATGCACCTGCTGCCGATCCCGATCATCGCCAGCGTGCAGGATGTGGATGCGCTGGCCGACGGGTGCGTGCGGCAGCTATTGCCGCAGCTTCAGGGGGAGAAGCAAAAACTGGAGCCGATCGTGCTGCCGGCGCGGGCGGTGGCGAATCGGGAGTTTCAGATAAGGGTGGCGGGTTAATCGATCCGGCGGATGATCATCACCTCGACAACCGAGCCGCGCTTGGCATAGGCGATGCCGCGAAATGTGGAAAAGGACTCGTAGCGAGCCCGAACGTCCGGGGGGAGTTTAAGCCACAGATCACTTGTCAGGACGACCCATTTGGCCCACTCATTGCGCGGCGTGAGGGTGAAATAGTTGTTTTCCTTCTCGCGAATCGTGCCGCCCTGGTAATAGGCCAGGGAATCTTCGCGATAGTCGAGATTGATGACATCGCCGCGGCGGGTTGCGCCGTTTTCCAGCAGGACAGAGGCAATTCGCTCGGGCAGCCAGAGGAATTGGGCTCTAGGGAGATACAGTGTGTAGAAGATGGCGATGACCGCCATCATCCCGGCTCCCATTGCTGCCGCGGCGGCGGCGATGCGGCCGCGGGCGAAAAAGATGAAGACGGAGGCGGCGTAAAGAATTCCCGCGATGGTGAGGATCGTCATCGCGGTGGTCGGGAGTGAATCAAAGTGGCCAAGCGCCAGCCACGGTATCGCGCCAACCGCCGCGGCGATGATGGCCCAGATGGCAACCAGCGCGATAAATGCCGGGCGGCGGAGGTCGCCAATCTGACCACGAATGGCGCGAACCAGCATGTCCGCCGTGATGAACGCCAGCGGAGGGAAAGCGGGCAGGATGTAGTGGGCCAGCTTGGTTTTGACGATCTCCATCAAAATCCATGGCCCAATCACGGCCGCCAGCGCGAAGCGCAGCGGCGCGAGTCGGCGATTGCGCCAGGCCCACGGCAGGGCGGCCGGAAGCAGGATGCACCAGGGGAAAAATGTCGCCCAGACGGTGACCAGATAATAACCCGGCGGGCCGGCGTGGCCTTCGAGCGGCTTCATGCTGCGGGCGACGACATCATGCCAGAAGGTTCTTCTCAAGAACGTCGGCTCGCGATGCTGGAGCTGTATCAGCCATGGCGCTACCACCGCGCCGGCGATGAGAATTCCGAACAGAGGCCGCGTGTGAGCCCACCATCGAATTGCATTGAGCCATGCCCGGCCGCTGCGCCATTCACGGCCGACATCAAGCGCGGCGAGCATAATCATTGTTGTCAATTGAATGCCCAGCACCACCGGACCCTTGGTCAGCAGCGCCAGCCCGATCGAGAGCCAGAGAATCAGCGTAACCCTCCATGAGCGATTGCCCTGATAGACCGCAAAGAGCGAAAGCTGCGCAATGGTGATCCACAGGAGCAGGACGGAATCGGTGATGCACATCTTGGCGGCCGCGATCACCAGGCCGCTGGTGGAGAGGATGAAAACAGTCCAGAGGGCTCGTCGCCAGCCGATGGATTTGCCGATGGCGATGGCGAGGACAGTGAGGGTAATCACCATCGCCACGGCCGAGGGAAGCCGCGCGGCGAAAGGCTCGGTGGAATTCAACAGCCACATCGCCCCCGCCTGGCACCAATAGATAAAAATGGGTTTGGCGGTCCGCACATCATCCAGCAGCCGCGGAACCACCCAATCCGGCGGTTCCGACTGAAGCATCTGCCTGGATGTCTGCGCATAGCGCGGTTCATCCCGATCCCACAGCCCGACGCGATCATTGCCAACCAAATAAAGCGCGGCCGCCGCGATGATCACGAGGATGAGATATCGCTGGGGACGGGACATGCGGGATTATGCTGCCCTTGAATGTGGCATAGGCGCCTCGCCCATGGCTCACGGGCGAGGTGCCCGTGCCACAAAGAATGATTTACCACGGCCATCTTAAACTTTCGGCTCCCAACCTTTGCGATATTCCCGTGACCACAGCGCCATCGCGTCCGGATCGTTCTTGATCCGGCGCGTGGCCGGATCGAAATTCAGGCCGCGGCCGACGCGGTGGGAAATATTGCCCAGGTGGCACATCAGCGTGCTCTTCACGCCTTCTTCGATCTCGGCGTTGAGCTTTTCATCAGAGCGAATGGCGTTGAGGAAATTTTCCTGGTGCGTCGAATCCCCGCCCGCCCCGGTGCCTTTGGCCACTTCCTTGCCGGCCATGTCGTAAATCGCGTAGCCGCCGCCGGTGATCAGCAGCGAGCCTTTTTCGCCGTAAAAACCGACATCAAAATCGGGATCGTTGGGCGTTTTTCCCATCCAGCTTCGGCCCTGCCAGACGATGGTTTTGTCGCCAAAATCAAAGCTGACATTGTGCGTGTCGGGCGTTTCCTGGTCGTCGTCGTAGCGATATTTGCCGCCAGCGGAGCTGATCTTCGAGGGAAAATCAGCGCCCATCCCCCAGCGCTGAAGATCGATGTAGTGAACGCCGTTGTTGCCAAGCTCGCCGGTGCCCCAGTGCCAGAACCAGTGCCAGTGATAGTGCAGGAAATTGTCGCGATAGCCGCGCTCGGGCGCGGGACCCTGCCAGAAATTGTAATTGAGATAGGCGGGAACGGTCGCCGCCCGACCGCGGCCAATGGTGGGGCGATTGTTGAAATAGTAGGAGTGCGACAACAGCACGCGGCCGATATCACCGTTCTTGATCCGCCCCATCGCCTCGACGATCCCCGGCCAGCTCCGTCGCTGCGTTCCCAGCTGCACCTTGCGGTTGTATTTGCGGGCCGCCGCCACCATCATCTCGCCCTCGGCCGGATTGTGGCAGGCGGGTTTTTCGACGTAAACGTGCTTGTTGGCCGCGCACGCGTAAATCATCGCCGGGCCGTGCCAGTGGTCGGGCGTGGCGATGACGATCGCGTCCACGGCCGGGTCGTCGATAACCCGCCGGAAATCCGCCACTCCCTCGGGCTTGCGCGACTGCTTGGCCGCGACGGCATCGACCGCCTTGCCCATGTGCCGCTCATCCACGTCGCAGACATACGCGACCTCGGCGTTTTTTTGCCCCGCAAAACCGACGGCCAGCTCCGAACCGCGGCCGTTGCCGCCGTTGCTGCTGCGCGATGTGCCCATCACGCCGATGATCACCTTCTCATTCGCGCCGGCGATGGCCATCGATGAGAGCGCTGTCGATGCGATGGCGGCGGCGGACGTGCTGCGAATGAATTGCCTGCGGGAGATCGGGACGCTGCGATTACTCATAACTTTTTACCCTCTGTGCGCAAGGTGAAAGTTAGCAGAATTTGAGTTGAGGATCGAGGGGGTCGTGTCGGACTCGCCGCCGCCGATGCCCAGAGCTAGACGTCCGCCAAAGCGGACCCTACGCTTTGAGGCCGATGACATGGGTGATCGTGGGCTCTTTAGTGGCGTTGGCCGCTCTGCTCATGGTGGCGGAGCGGGCGGGCGCGCCGGTGATTTTGGCCCTGGAATTCAAGGGGGACCTGAAACGTGAATCGCGATGGCTCGCACAATACGGCCAGGGGGCGTGTACGCTGGTCGCGGCCGGTCTGATGCTCCTGCTCGATCCGCGCAGGCTGAAACACAATATGCAGCCGGGGATTGTGCTGCTGATCGTCGTATTCGGAACCAGCCTGGCTTGCACCTTCCTTAAGCGG
>JBGPEF010000002.1:0-42708 GCA_041482675.1 Tepidisphaeraceae bacterium
CTCTCGGGGGGATTCTTGTGCACCGCCAACCAGCCGGCATTCTCGCCCGAGAAGGCGAATTGCTTGACGTTGTCGATCTCGATTTTCTCCCCACCGGCGTCGAAGCCCGCTTCCAGAAAACCGGAACGCAGCCCGAGGCCCCAACCTTCTGGCTCCCCCACCTCGACTCTCACGTCAACCAGCGCTGGACCAGGAATTCCGCCGAGCACGATCGCTGGCAGCAGGGCATTCACGACGCCGACGGCACAATATTCTTCCGCACCGCCCTCGATCTCCCCGGCAAACAGGCCACCCTCAAAATCGAATCGAATCAGATGCTCTCCGCGCGCGCCGGCACCCACCAAACCCAGGCCAATGGCGCTCGCACCAACGCCCTGCTCACCGTCGATCTCGCCGATCAACCCGTCCCCGTCGAATTCTCATTCATAAAGAGCGCGGGCACCGATCTGGAATTGAATATTTCCTACCATACCGACATCGACCCCATCGAACGCCCCATCCCCGCCGAGCGATTGATCCTTCCCTGGGCGGCATCGCTTCCAACAGCGCCGAAAAATGGCCCCGCGCCCAAGCCCACCGGCGGCGACTGGGCCCGCGGCAAATCACTTTTCTTTGGCGAAGCCCAGTGTTCCACCTGCCATACCCTCGGCAACCAGGGCGGCAACCTTGGCCCTAATCTGTCCAACCTGACCCACAAAGATCCCGACTCGGTGATGCGCGATATCATCGCTCCCAGCACCGCCATCAATCCCGACTTCATCAATTACCGCGTCAAACTCAAAAACGGCGACGTCCTGGCCGGCCTCGTCGGCGCTGAAGGCGACGACCGGCTCACCATCACCGAAGGCGTCGGCAAAACCACGCTCGTTAAGCGCGGCGATGTGACCTCGCTCAGTCCCAGCGACATTTCCATCATGCCCGACGGGTATAAAGACCAGCTTGGGCCGGAGAAACTGAGGGACCTGATTACGTTCCTGACTGAAGAACCGCCAAAGAAGAAATGATGAGCTTTGCGTGGCACGGGCGCCTCGCCCGTGAGCCATGGGCGGGGCGCCCATGCCACAATCATGGCGCTGCCCCGACAAGTTGCGCGGAAGGCCAACTCTCGTCTTCTTTCTTGTATTCGAAGAATCGTTTCAGCTTCAGGAAATGCTTCTCATACAGATGCCAGCTCAGCACTGCCACCAGGGTTGAGAGCGATATTGCGATCATCATCGCCAACGCCACGCCGACAAAATTCGATCCCGTCGCGTGCCCCAGCCGTTGATACGAAAAATACCTCTCGATAATCGGCGAGAGGATCCAGTGGAACACGTAAATCCCGTAACTGTATTTGCCGAAGAACCGCAGAACAGTGTTGCTGAAGACCCGCGACGCCACCGCTCCCGCCACGGCAACCACCAGCAGCGCGGCAAAAAACGCCGCCAGCACCGTCAGCGCAACCGTGTAGTTCAAATCCTCCATCCTCAGCAGCCAGATTGCGAATAGCAGCACGAACAGGATGGCGGCCGCCCACCGCGCTGGGCGAAGCAGCGCGGCAATTCCTCCCGGCCCGCGTGCGGCCAGCGCCACCATCGCCCCCATCGCCAGCTCATCCATCCGGCACGGCGTCAGCACATACGCGGCCGTGTCATTCCAGTAAAAATACACCAGAATCCGCAGCAGCAGCGCCACCACGATGCACCCCGCGCAAATCCGCATCAGCGTCTTGCGCCCAAATGCGAATACGATGGCCGGCCAGACCAGATAAAAATGCTCCTCGATGGCCAGGCTCCAGAAGTGATTCAGCTTGACCCAGCTCGTCTCCAGCGGCCAGTCATTGGTGATGGCCTGCGGGATGTTCGCGGCATAAATCCACAGCCAGTGCTGGTTCTGCATCAGCCGCTGATCTTGGGGCCCATTCATCGGTCGCCAGATGGGGATGATCACGAAGATGACCAGCAGCGCGCCGTAATACAGCGGAAAAATCCGCAGCACCCGCCGCATGTAGAAATTGCGGAAGTAGTGCGCTGAGCCTTTGGCGTCGAAGAGGATGCCGGTGATCAGGAAACCGCTGAGGACAAAAAATAAATCGACGCCACACCAGCCCAATCGGGAAACCCAGCGCGTGATAACACCGACCCATGTGCTGCCGCCGCCGTCCGACGTGAAATGGAAGAGCAGGACGAGAAGGATCGCCAGGCCGCGCAGGCCGTCGAGCGCGGGAATGTGGGTGGAGGTTCGTTCGAGAGGCAGTGGCCGGAGATCGCGCGGCCGGACGGGCTCAACCATTGCTGGAGTGGACATCCACCAAAAATAATGCCGGGATGGCGAAAGCCGGAATGCTCAATCTGCCCGCCTGCCGCTTACTTGTTCCCTCGCGCGGCGCGGATCGCTTCGACAAATGCTTTGGCGTTGGCCGAAATTGAAGCCCAATCGCCTTTGGCCATCGCATCTTTCGTCACAAGAGCAGAGCCAATGCCGAGGCAGGCAGCGCCGGCCTTGATCCACTCGCCCACGCTCTTGAGATCCACACCGCCGGTCGGCACCAATCGCAACTGCGGCAACGGGGCCAGGATTTCGCGGAAATATCCCGGGCCGAGTTGTGTCGAGGGGAACACCTTCACCAGATCGCCGCCGGCTTTCCAGGCGGTGAGAATTTCCGTCGGCGTCAATCCCGCCGGGATCGACACTTTTCCATAGCTTCGGGTCGTTTCCACCACTTCGCGGCTGAAAACCGGGGATACGACGAATTGTGCGCCCGCTGCAATCGCATCGCGGCAGGTGGCGGCATCGATAACTGATCCCACACCGATGAGCGCTTTGTCTCCGTACCGATCGGCAAGCGCCTCAATGGCCGAAATCGCCTTGGGCGTCGTCATCGTCACTTCAATATTGGTCACACCGCCGGCGAAAAGCGCCTCGCTGATGTTTTGCAACATCTCGGCCGACGGCGCACGCATGATCGCCACAATTCCGCCGTCGATGATCGTGTTGAGAATCTGCTCGCGTGTGCGTTGCATGGGATTGTTGTATAGCATTGCCTTCCATGGCGAAAGACCCGCTAAAGGAACTCAATGACCGCTTCGCGCTCGGCGATCAACTGCGCTTCGAGCTCGACGAGCACGGCATGGAGCGGGCGGTCATCAAGACTCCTCAAGCTGAAGCGATCATTTACCTCAACGGCGCCCATATCACCCATTTCCAACCCGCCGGCCAACAGCCTCTTCTCTTTCTGAGCTCCAAGTCCAACTTCACCCCCGGAAAAGCCATCCGCGGCGGAATCCCCATCATCTATCCCTGGTTCGGCCATAAAAAGGATGACCCAAATGCCCCCATGCACGGCTTTGCGCGCACCTCACGATGGCGGGTTGACCTGACCAAGCAAATTGACGACTTCGTCGAACTCAGACTGACGCTGGAATCCCCGAAACACTCCAACCTGCGTTTTCTCACACAAGTCGGTCCACGACTCAACATTGAATTGCAAGTAAGCAGCGCTTCTGCCACTCCCCTCACTTTTGAGGAAGCTTTCCACTCCTACTTCGCCGTCTCCGACGTGCGCAACGTCTTCATCCAGGGCCTGACCGGCACGGCCTTCATCGATAAGACCGACCAGATGCTTCGGAAAACGGACGAGGATCAAGTCCTTCGCCTGGAGGGCGAAACCGACCGCGTTTATATTAACACCGAAAGCACCTGCCGAATCTTCGACATACCGGCCAAGCGCTGCATCAAGATCCTCAAGATCAACTCAGCGACAACCGTGGTCTGGAACCCGTGGATGGATAAGGCAAAGAAAATGCCCGACATGGGCGACGATGAATGGCGGCAGATGCTCTGTATTGAGACCGCCAACACCGCCGATAACGCCATCACGCTTCAGCCGGGTGGCACCTACCGAATGTCCGCCTCAATCAATGCCGAATCCTTCGACCCCGTTGCGATTCTGGCGAGTCTTCCGCATCCACAAGGCATCCAGAGACGCCGTGCTGGGTAGAAACTAATCTGATCTGCGCAAATCTGCGTTTTCATCTGCGGTCACTCTGCCGCTCTTACTTCGCCGCAATCCCCTTCTTCTCCTCCACCTTAATCTCCCACTCCGTGCCATTAAATTTCATACTCGCCGACAATTGGCCATCGCCAAGCGTCCACGTCGCCGCCTCTTCCTTCGCGTCCTTCTTCCTCTGCCCCTTGAGGAAATACGGCTCATACTTCTTCAGTTCCGCATTCATCTCCGTCATCGCCGTCGCCAATTCCGGCGGCGTCCCATCCCAGAGAAACCCACCGCCGATCTTCAGGGGAAAATAGACGATCCCCTTGGCTCCGTGAATCACCGACACCCATGCCTGCGCCTTCATCTCCGACGCACTCGGCGCTGTGCCGTTCTTCGCGCTGGTGATCCGGATATTGCACGACTCGATATACGCAAACGCCGGCTTCTGGCCGCCCGACAACTCCAGCAGGTAATCGATCATCTTCCCCTGGAGTTCCGCTATCCTCTCCGGCCCGCGGCCGTTGGATCTCACGTACCAATCCCCGCTGATCCAATCGGAGCCGCAGAAAAAGTTGCGATAGTCATCGCGAATGATCCCCTTGCGCGCATCCCGCCGGTCGCGCGTGGAGGTCAACTGCATCCCGTTGAAATTCCCATAAACCGGCGTGCTGGGACTCAACTGCTTGAGCGTGTTGAAAATCGAGCAATACGTCTGCGTCGTCCCCGGCAGATCGAATGTCCCGTCCGAATTCTTCTGCAAGTGGCCCCAATTCTCCGGCTCATCTCCCTGCATCCAGGCCAGAAATGATTTCTCTTTCAAATCATTGGCCGGCCCCGCCGGATCGGGATAAATCACCACCTTCACGCCAGCCGCCGCCGCCGCCGTGAAATAACTGGCCCGCGGCGTGTTATCCGGCTTGGGCTTGTCGGTGACAGCCACATTGATCCCGCGATCCTTCCATTTTTTCAGATCCTTGGCCGGCTGCATCCACACGCCGATAAAAAAGAACGGCAAGGGAGGCGCTGGCTGCGTTGTCGGCCGGGTCGCCGGTCCATCGGCAGCCAAAACCGGACAACCGAGCAGCAGCACGATAGAAAGGATCAATATCTTTTTCATGGAAGGGGGCATTCTAGCGCGCTCCCGACCGCATGAAAGGGTCGGAACTTTTTATCTCTGGAAAAGTTTGGCAGCCGGACAGGCACAGCAATTCCGCTGGCTCGCAGCTAAATCTCGAAGCTAAATCTCATAGTCATAGTCGACGGTCTTGCTCTGTTTTTCGCGATAGACTCTTCCCCAATCCGACGGCTGCTTCCAGCGCTGTCCCAGCAGTCGCATGACGGCATAAGCGATGGCAAACCCAGCGACCAGCAGAGATGTCTCCATCGCCCCCCGCGCCCGCCCGCCCGGGCGAAACAGAATGCGGCCGGCGCAGTAGACCAGCAGCAATGCAAACATCACCCGCAGCAGTGTCGGATTAACCCACCCCCGGTTGACCATCGTCGCCCCCACATAAGCGCCGACGGCGAACCCCAGCGCCAGAAATCCCGCGAATCGCCAATCCACATTCCCCGCCCGCCAATAGGACATCACCGCGAATATCCCGATCGGCGGCAACAGTATCGCCAGACTCGTGCCGTTCGCTTTGGCCTGTGAGAAGCCGAAAAAGAACATCAGAATGGGAATCACCAGCACCCCCCCACCGATCCCGACCATCCCGCTGACCATGCCGATCCCCAGCCCAATCACCACCAGCACGATCATGGTCGTCAAAGGGAGGCTCAAGCGGCATCCTATCCAGTGCAATGAGCACGCTGGGACTCGAACCCAGGACCTACGGATTAAAAGTCCGTTGCTCTACCAACTGAGCTACGGGCTCTGCGCCCTCGCACACCTGTAGGTCCGGCTGTGCCGGAAATTCACATTCGTCCGGCACAGCCGGACCTACATGGTTTCCCGCCGCCCATGCGGCGCGTGGCGGACTATAGGTGATTTCGCGGTCTCGCTCAACAGAAGCTTGTTTGCAGCCATCCTTTACACTAAACTGCTGAACTTTGCGTCACTCGGTGCCACTGGCAGCTTGCTGCCAGTGTCCTGTTTTTCGGAGACCGCTTTGATCATCGTCATGCAGCAAAACGCCTCGCAGGCGTGCATCGACCGCGTCACCCAGGAAATCGAACGCATGGGGGCGCGCCCCCACCTCTCCCGCGGCCAGTTCCGCACCGTCATCGGCGCTGTCGGCGAAGAAGCCAACCTGGACCAGAACCACCTCATGTCCCTCGACGGCGTCGAAAAAGTCGTCCAGGTCATGAAGCCCTACAAGCTCGCCTCCCGCGAGTTCCACGAAGATGATTCCGTCATCGAAGTCGGCGGCGGCAGCACCCCGAAGGTCAAAATCGGCGGAAAACACGCCGCCTGCATCGCCGGCCCTTGTGCGGTTGAGAATCAACAGATGCTCAATCGCATCGCCAAAGAAGTCCGCGCTGGCGGGGCAACCATTCTCCGCGGCGGCGCATTCAAGCCCCGCACCTCGCCTTATTCCTTCCAGGGCCACGGCGAACAAGCCTTGAAATGGATGCGTGAGTGCGGCGACGAGCTGGGCATGCCCATCTGCACCGAAATCATGGACACGCGCCAGGTCGAGCTGATCGAGCGCTATACCGATGCCTTTCAGATCGGCGCCCGCAACATGCAGAACTTTGATCTGCTCCGCGAAGTCGGCAAAACCCGCAAGCCCGTCCTCCTCAAACGCGGCCTGGCCGCCACCGTCAAAGACTGGCTGCTCTCGGCCGAATACATCCTCTCCCAGGGCAATCGTGCGGTCATCCTTTGCGAGCGCGGCATCAAAACATTCGAAGACAGCGCCCGCTACACCCTCGACATCACCTCCATCCCCGTCGCCCATCAGTGGTCGCACCTGCCGATCATCGTCGATCCCAGCCACTGCTGCGGCAAGCGCGACTGGGTCCCGGCCGTCGCGGCCGCCGGAATGGCCGCCGGTGCTCACGGCATCATCGTCGAAGTCCACTACTGCCCCAGTGAAGCACAATGCGACGGCCCGCAGGCCCTTCTTCCCGAAAAATTCGCCGAGCTGATGGATCAGCTCCGTCAAATCGCGGTCATCTTCAAAAAGGAATTCGCCGAGACTACGGAATCGATCACCGCGTAGGGTGGGGCTCGCCCCACCAATACGGTGGGCCAAGGCCCACCCTACTATCAACTAGCTCATGCGTACCAAATTCGTCGCCGGCAACTGGAAGATGAACCTGACCAAGACCAGCTCCATGGAGCTGGCTCGGAGCATTGCGCGAGGCATTCCCAACAACGTCGATGTCGGCGTCGCCCCCCCATTCGTCTATCTTGATGCCGTCGGCGGCGTACTGGCCGGCTCGAAGGTGATGCTCGGCGCGCAGGATGCCTATTGCGAAGCGGGCGGAGCATACACCGGCGAGATTTGTGTTCCCATGCTCAAAGACCTGGGCGTGCGCTTCTGCCTCTCCGGCCATTCCGAGCGCCGCCACATCCTCAAAGAGCCCTCTGATCTCGTCGCCCGAAAAACCGAATCCATCTACTCCGGTGGCTTGATTCCCATTCACTGCGTCGGCGAAACTCTCGATGAGCGCGATGCCAACAAAACGCTCGATGTCGTCCGCTCGCAAATGGGTGAGATCAGCCGCAAGATCGACGACCCCAATCGCCTGGTCATCGCCTATGAACCCGTCTGGGCCATCGGCACCGGCCGAAATGCCACCGACCAGCAGGCCCAGGAAGTTCACGCCTTCATCCGCCAGACCCTGGCGAAGATGTGGAACGGCGATTTCGCCTCGCGCGTACGCATACAATACGGCGGCAGCATGAAACCCGAAAACGCCAGGAGCCTCCTGTCACAACCCGACGTCGATGGCGGCCTCATCGGCGGCGCATCGTTGAAAACAGAGAGCTTCCTGGCCATCGTCAACGCGGCGGCACAGGCATAGTCAGTTTGAACGGAGATCTCAATGACCACCTTCTTCCTCTACTTCTCCATGACGGTCTTCATCATCGTCTGCCTCTTCCTCATCCTCCTTGTTCTCATCCAAAAGGGCCGGGGCGGCGGCCTCGCCTCCGCATTCGGCGGTGCGGGCGGCAACACCGCATTCGGCTCGAAAACCGGCGACGTCCTCACCTGGGCCACCTCGGTCGTCTTCGGCATTTTCCTGGTCCTGGCCATCACCCTGAACCTGCTGGCCAACTACTATCACAACCAGCGCACGGGCGCCGCTCCCACCGTCACTGTGGTCAACCCTGGCGGCACCTCGACCACCTCCCCCATTTCGCCCAAGCCCTGATTTGCACTATCATCGAACGACTAACCAGCGTTTCTCGGGACCAACACTGCATGATTGTCAGCATGACCGGCTTTGGCGATGCGACCGGCGAGCTTAACGGCACGCACTACTCGGTCGAAATCCGTTCCCTCAACAACCGCTATTTCAAATCCACCATCAAGCTCCCCGACAACGTCTCCGGCCTGGAGCCCGAGCTGGAAACCATGCTCCGCGAGAAACTCGGCCGCGGCTCCATCACGTTTATCCTGAAAATGCGCTCCGACAGCGTTGAGGCCGCTTATCACATCAACACCCCCGCTCTCAAGTTTTATTTGCAGCAGCTCCAGGCCGTTCGCGAGCTGGACAAGATCGCCCACATCGATCTGGCCATGCTTCTGCAATTGCCCGGCGTCTGCCAGGAACCCCGCGATGAGACCGACGAGATCGCCAAGCACGGGCCAAAGATCCGCGAGCTCGCGGCCAGGGCGATCGTCAAGCTCGAGGCCATGCGCCAGCGCGAAGGGCAGGCGCTCTTCACCGACCTGATGAAGCACGCGGAAGTGATCCAGCGCAGCCTCAAGGAGATTTCCAAACGCGCCCCCTTCGTGATTGAGGATTACCACAAGCGCCTGATGCAGCGCGTGAATCAGTTGATGAGCAAGGCCGAGTTGCAGGTCAACCAGCAGGACCTGCTGCGGGAGGTGGCGGTGTTTGCCGAGCGGGCCGACATCAGCGAGGAAATCCAGCGTCTCACAACGCATCTTGATTCGTTTGAACAATCCTGCCGTGGCGGCGAGCATGCCGGCCGGAAGCTCGATTTTATTACCCAGGAGATGCTCCGCGAGGCCAACACCATCGCCAGCAAGGCCAACGACGCCGACATCGCCCGTCAGATCGTCGAGATCAAAGGCTCCATCGATCGATTGAAGGAACAGGTCCAGAACGTCGAATAATTGTGTAGGCTGGGCTCGCCCCGCCATCTTATGGCCAACAAACAAGGCCAACTCATCGTCCTTTGCGGTCCCAGTGGAGTGGGCAAGAGCACCCTCTCGCGCAGGCTGTCCGAGCTTCTCGACATCACTTACACGATTTCGGCCACCACCCGCCCCAAGCGGCCGGGCGATGAGGCCGGGAAGAAGTATGAATTCATCAGCAAGGATGAGTTTTTCCGCCGCCTCGATCGCGATGAATTTCTGGAATATGCCGAGGTCTATGGGGAATATTACGGCACCCCCAAAGCCCCTGTGCTGATGGACCTGGCCAGGGGGCATGATGTGCTGCTGGAAATCGACGTCCAGGGCGCACTTCAGGTCCGCTATCATTATCCCGATTCGCTGCTCTTCTTTATCTTGCCCCCCGATGAGCCTACACTCATCAAGCGCCTCAAGGAGCGCGGGCGGGACAGCGATGAGGACATCGCCCGCCGTTTCCGGCTCGCCAAGGGCGAAATTTACATGGCCCGCGGCAGCCGCGCCTTCGACCATATCGTGATCAACGACACCATCGACAAAGCGGTTTCCCAGATATCCGAGTACATCAAACAGAAGAAATCAGGAGGTCTCTAACGTGATCGAAGCCCTCAAGTCCGATGAAATCGTCAACAAAGTCGGCGGCCGCTTCAAGCTGACCGCCCTCATCCAGCGCCGCATGCTCGAGCTGATGGATGGCGCTCGTCCTTTGGTCGACCGCGACAACCTCACCGACCTGGAAGTGGTGATTCAGGAAATTCTCCAGGACAAAATTGCCCTGGACTACGAAGAATCCGGCATCCGCCGGCCTGAAGAAAAATAATGTCCCAGATGGCGTTCAGGAACCCCGCATGTACATGCGGGGCTTTTGTGAGCGTGAGTGCGGACAAGTGATGGTCCAGAACTCCAAATGCCCGACACCCCTCCCATTCTCAAAGGCCGCGAACTGATCCTCGGCATCTGCGGCGGCATCGCCGCCTACAAGGGCGCTGACATTTGCTCCAAACTCGTCCAGCGCGGCGCCGGCGTCACCGTCATCATGACCAAAGACGCCGAAAAATTCATCACGCCCCTCACCTTCCAGGCCCTCTCCGCCCGCCCCGTCCACACCGACACTTTCACCCTCCTGGATTCCTCCGACCCCCAGCATATCTCCCTGACCGAGCGCGCCGACCTGATGCTCATCGCCCCCGCCACCGCCAACATGCTGGCCAAAGTCGCCCACGGCCTGTGCGACGATCTGATCAGCCTGATGATCTCCGCCGCCGCGTGTCCGGTTGTTTTCTGCCCGAGCATGAACAACCGAATGTGGGAAAACCCGATCAATCAGGAAAACGTCCAAAAGCTCCAGCAGCTCGGCTACACCTTCCTCGGCCCCGACGCCGGCTGGCTGGCGTGCAGAAATGTAGGCTCCGGCCGACTGGCAGATCCGCAAGGGATCATTGAGGAAGTTACTAAAATGCTCACGGATCCCGCGGCAATGCCCAAACCCGTTCAAGGAGCACCACGGCCGTCCCGGCTGTGATCACTCCTTCTTGTCCCGTGCTCGCTGAAGAGCTTCCAACTGCCGGATCGCCTCCCAGTCCTTCTGGCGGCCCGCTGCGCGCTTGGCTCGAATGAGAGCCTCAATCGTCAGCACGCGAAATTTCTTTCCATCCAGCTCGGCGACTTCGGAATTCTTCACCGCCTCGAGATAGTCGCCTACTCCACTAAATTCTCCCAACAAATCGATCGGTCCAGCATCCGTCACAAGATAAAGGTTCTTAAACCTGGCATAATATTGAGGATCGGTCGAGAAGGGTAAATCAGGCCGCATGCTATAACGTGGATTGAGCCCGCTCACTGCCTCGATCACTTTCTTCATGTTCTCCACGGAAAACGGAATGCAGACGTCGATGTCCTCGGTCAGCTTCTGCGCGCCATGGAGTGTCGCCGCCAGCCCACCGATCAGCACAAACTCCACCTGATTTTCATTCAGCCTTCTGAGAAGCTCTAATGCCACGGCCATGAAGTTTCCGTCCCGCCTCTCGCAGCGCAAGAGCTAATTCCAAAAAACCATCATGTATCTTCAACCGCTGCTCCGGCGTCAGCGATAAGATCCATTGAATCTGCCTCGGACGAAGCCCTCCATCCTGCGGCTCGGCCTCAGAAGGCGGCGGATCGCCGAACATTTCAAAATCGTCAGCCATCATTACTAGTATACCCCACATTCCTATAGCTTCCCCGCCCCGGGCATGTTATTGATATTCAGTCGTCGCGGACTTCCCGCGTCACTTCGGGCACGAAAATTCTCACGAGGCCGCCAATGCCAAGATTGCGCTACTGCTCGTTCCTTCTCGTCCTGATCATCTCCACCCTCGCGCCGGCCGCGCAGCCGGCGAAAACACCCGATGATGTTTTGAAGCTCGCCCTCGCGCGACTCTCCTCCATCATCGAGCCCGCCCCCGATGCCGCTCCTCAAACCCTCACCACACAGCTCAAACTCACTCGCTCCGAGGGCGTCCCCAAGGAACTCAAGGATGCCATCGTCGATCTCTCCTTCCAGGCCCCCGACCATCTGCTCCTCAGCGCCAAAGTCAACAACGACACTTATCAACTCGCCCGCGACGGCCAGCAGTTGTGGATCTACACGCCGGCAAAACATTTCGGCGTCGTTGGCAGTCCCAACGTCCCCCGCTTCTCGGCCGATCCTGCCTCCATCGACCATACCCAGCTCAAACCCTTCTCCCTGCCCATCTCCGCCGAGCAGCTTGTGGCCCTGCCCTTCATGGCCGCTCTCGAGCTCGCGCCGGCCGAATCCATCGACGGCTTCGACTGCGACGTTGTCAAAATCACTCCACGCGATCAAATCGCCCAGACGCTTGGCCTCCCGGCCGGCGAATTCGAACTCGCAATCCGCCAGTCCGATTCCCTGCCCGTCCGCATTCGCTACAACGACCAGAAGATCCATCTGGAGCTGCAACTGGTTCAGACAAAACTCGCCGCCCCCTGGCCGGCCGAAAAATGGCAGCTCAAGGCGGCCGCCGACGACAGGATCGAAAAGACCGCCGTCTCTCATCTGATTCGCTTCGCGCACGTCGCGCTCAGCAGCATCGGCAGCAAAGTCCCCACCCTCGGCCCCGCCACCGGCGACATCAAGGTCGTCGCCCGCGAAGGCGCAGGCCGGCTGGAGATGCACGATGGCACCCGCGTCCTGGTCGTGAAAGGCACGCCCGAAGAAATGGGCCGCCAGCATGGCATCCTGCTCAAGAAGGAAATCCGCGACTGCACCGATCACATCCTCTACGGCGTTGGCGTCGGCAGTTCTTTTGCCAAAGGCAAGTGGTTCTTCGGCGAGATCGAGCAGGCCCACGCCCGCCTCGCGCCATTTATTTCCGAGCGTTACTATCGTGAGATCGACGCCATGGCCGATGCCATCGGCGCTAATCATCAGGAATCGCGGCTTGCCAATTTCTTCCCCGAGCTTTTCCACTGCTCCGGCTTCGCTATTGCCAATGAGGCGACCGTCGGCGGCCGGCTCTATCACGGCCGAATTCTCGACTACATGAAAGGCGTCGGCCTCGAGCAGAACGCGACGGTGATGGTCTTCCAACCCGAGAAGGGCAACGCCTGGGTCAACATCGGCTACGCCGGCTTCATCGGCTCGGTTACCGCCATGAACGCCAAGCACGTCGCCATCGGCGAAATGGGCGGCCGCGGCGAAGGCAACTGGGATGGCAAGCCGATGGCCCAGTTGGTGCGCGAGGTGATGGAAAACGCCGACACGCTCGAACAGGCTGTCGAGATCATGCGCAACAGCCCGCGCACCTGCGAATATTATTATGTCATCTCCGACGGCAAAGGCCGCAAAGCCGTCGGCATCAAGGCCACACCGAAAGTTTTTGAAACCGTCGAAATGGGGGCATCCCATCCCGAGCTGCGCCGGCCTGTGAAAGATACCGTCCTCCTCTCGGCCGGCGACCGTTACGAGAATCTGGTCAACCGCGTCCAGCAAGGCTATGGCAAATTCACCGCCGATTCGGCCCGCGCCCTCATGGATCCACCGGTCTGCATGAACAGCAACATACATTCGGTACTGTTTGCCCCGGAGACGCTCGATTTCTGGGTTGCCAACGCAGATTCCCAAAATGTGGCCAGCAAAACCCGTTACACGCATTACAATCTACGTGAGATTCTGGATGGCAATCGTGGCGGTAGTGAGGGCAAAAATGCCACCGTGGGCGCAGTGCCAGCGCTTCCGTAAATATGGAATTTGGTTGCACCTGCGGGGCCTGCTTAAAAACCCGCAATGCCACCCCGGGTCCCTGACATTACCCTCTTGAGTGCTCTTATGGGCGCCGGTGGATATCCGGAGTAGGCCATCAGAAGCAGAGTCCGTTTCCGCGGACTGATATGTGGAGTGGCTCGGTCAAGTTTTCTGATGGCTGGAGCGGCGCGAGGGCTTGTCGATCTCTCATCCGAATCTGGAGGCTACCATGCTGCGATGCCGGCTCGTGTTGGCAACCGCTCTTCTGATCGTCACGCTCAGTGGTCTTTCCCAGGCCGGGCCCTATGTCCCCGCCATTCAGCACGGCGACATCGCCATCACCCTCGATCCCGTCGTCACAGGAATGGCCGCCCCGCTCTATGGCATCAGCGCCCCCGGCGACCCCTCGCGACTCTTCGTCCTCGAGCAATCCGGCCAGGTGAAAATCCTCCAGGGCAATACCATGCTGTCCACTCCCGCCCTGGACATCAGCAGCCGCCTGGTCGGGAACTTCGCCAACGCCAACGAAGAGCGCGGCCTGCTGGGAATCGCCTTCTCGCCCGGCTTCACTGATCCGACCAGCCCCGGCTTCAAAACGCTTTACACCTACTCAAGCGAAACGCTTCCCGTCGGCGCCTCTCCCACCTATGCCGCACCCAACAATGCGACCCAAGGCTATAAGAACGTTATCGCCGAATGGAAAATCTCCGCAACCGATCCCAATGTCATCGACCCGGCATCCCGCCGCGAGATCATGTCCTTTGGCAAAAACGCGAACAATCACAACGGCGGCACGGTGGCCTTCGGCCCTGATGGCTATCTCTATCTCGCGTTGGGTGATGGCGGCAATGCCAACGACGTCGGCGCCAGCCATATCGAGCCCGGCGGCAACGCTCAGAACATGACCACCCCGCTTGGCAAAATGATCCGCATCGATCCAACCAATCCCACCCTTAAACCGCTCAGCACCGATCCGATCAGTGGCAACGGCCAATATCGCATTCCCGCTGCCAATCCATTTCCCGCTAGCGCCGTCCCGGAGATGTATGCACTCGGACTGCGCAACCCCTACCGCTTCGCCTTCGATCGCGGCGGCACGCATGATCTCATCGAGGGCGACGTCGGTCAGAACAACATCGAGGAAATTAACCGCATCGCCAAGGGCGGCAACTACGGCTGGGCCGTTAAGGAAGGCACCTTCCTCTTCGATCGCGCCACCGGCACCATCGGCGCGCCTCCGGGCAACAACAGCCCCGGCCTGCCCGCCGGACTGATCGATCCCATCTCCGGCCCCGGCGGAACCCTCGAGTATGATCACACCGACGGCATCTCCATCACCGGCGGCTTCGTCTATCGCGGCTCCGGCATCCCCGAGCTGTTCGGCAAGTATGTCTTCGGTGATCTGGCCATTCGATCGGTTGGCGGACTGGGCAGAATCGACGGCCGGCTTTTCTACGCCGACCTTGACCAGGGCACCATCAAAGAGTTCCTGCTCCCCCAATTTGCCGACGGCATCCTCTCCAACCACGACACCGTCCACGGCTTTGGCGAGGATGGCAATGGGGAACTGTATGCCATGGTGACCCATTCCCCCGCCAACGGCGCCGGCGGCACCCTCTACAGGCTGACCGCATTCGTCCCCGAGCCAGGTTCCATCGCGCTGCTGGGCCTGGCGGCGCTGGGAATCCTTGGCCGCCGCCGTCGGGCAGATTGAAATATCAATCAGCACCAGCGCGTTTTAAAATGATCTTTCTGCGGGCCAGCAAGAGGGCATAGGAAGTTTGAAGCTGACCGCATCGAGCGTGGAGCAAATCTCAAGATGATCAGAGCACGGATCGTACTGCCGCTGGCGCTGGGCGCTCTCTGCATTCCCTGCGCGCTGGCCGATCAAGTCGTTCTCCAGGCCAGCAAGGACAACACCATCTTTTCCAGCGGTGACTTGATCAGCGATGGCGCTGGTCCGCACATGTATGTCGGCCAGACCAACTTCGCCGGCGCCCGCCGCGCTCTCATCGCCTTCGACATCCTCTCCGCCGTCCCCGAAGGTTCAAACATCGACAGCGCCCTACTCAGCTTCAACGTCTCTCGCGGCCATGGAAACCAGACCATCACCCTCCACCGTCTCCTTCAGGATTGGGGCGAAGGATCTTCCAATTCCGGCGACGCCGGTGGCGCTGGCGCTCCCGCGGCCGACGGCGACGCCACCTGGCAATTCCACCATTACTCCATTCTCAACCAACAGCCGTGGAACACCCCCGGCGGTGATTTTGTCTCGGCTGAAAGCGCCAGCGGGACGGCGGCCGCCACGACCTTCGAGCTCTCTTCGATGAACATGGCCGCCGACGTTCAGTTGTGGCGCAATTCCCCCGCCACCAGTTTTGGCTGGATCCTCATCGGCAGTGAGGACATTTTCGGCGGCGCGGATCGCCTGGATTCCCGCGAAAACTCCAACGTCAATTTCCGCCCAACACTCACGCTTAATTTCACTCCCCCCCCGCCGCAGTGGAACCTTGACGCCGACGGGAGCTGGGCCAATCCCGCCAACTGGTCCAACAATTCCGTCCCCGACGGCCCCACCGCCGTCGCCAATTTTCTGGGCAAAATCACCGCCCCGCGCACCATCACGCTCGATGGCGACAAAACTGTCCAGTCCATCAACTTCGCCAGTTCCAACCACTACACCATCGCTCCCGGAACTCCGGCTAATTCCACGCTCACGGTCGGCCAGGCCGGCGGGCAAGGCTCCATCAGCAGCGGCCCCGGCGGCTACGTTATCAGCGCCAAAGTCATCATGCCCGGCGCCACCAGCATCGACGTCGCCGGCGACGGCGCGGTTGTCTTCACCGGCGGCGTCCAAATTGGTGCTTCCCAGACCGCCACCAAATCCGGCGACGGCCTGATCTCCATTGACGGCCCGCAAACGCATCAGCCCGGCGCAGCGCTGATCATCAGCAACGGCGGAGTTTTTCTCGGTTCGAACGCTGGCGCACCCGCCACCACAACCGACGCGGCCCAGGCCAATCTCTCCATCACACTCAATGGCGCGGGCGGTGTCGGTTCGTTCCTCGTCCTCAATTCTTCCCAGGATCTGGCCGGCCTGGAGATTGTCATGAGTGCTCCCGAGGTCCAGCAGGTTGACCTCAACAGCACCCAGAGCGAATTCAACGCCCTGCGCATCCACGCCGGCGACCTCGATGCCGCCAAGGCCTCCCTCTCAATGGCCATCAGCAACGCCGGCATCACCTCCGGCGACGGCATCATCGATTCCGGTCTGCACCCCAGCTCCGCCATCGGAATCGCCACCCTCACCGACGCTCACGGCGACCCATATCTGCTCATCCGCCCCACCCGCATCGGCGATCTCAATCTCGATGGCCAGGTCACCATCAGCGACTTCATCGACCTCGCCTCGCATTTCAACGGCGCCGGCTTCTGGCAGGACGGCGATCTCAATGGCGACAGGCTGGTCACCATCAGCGACTTCATCGACCTCGCTTCCAATTTCGGCGCTGCCTACGCCGGTGGCGCATTTCCCATCAGCGCCGCCGATCAGCTCGCTCTGGATTCTTTCGCCGCCGATCACGGCATTACTTTGGTGCCCGAGCCCAGCATGTTTTCGCTCCTCTTCCTCGCGGGCGCATTGCTCTCCCGCCGCCGCCATTCGTAGAGGCGGCTCTAGCCGCCGTCTGATCCGGGAACAATAGCTACTTCTTCGCCCCAAACGCCCCCGATGCGTGTTCCAAACTGGGATAACTCGAAAACAACCCATCAATCCGCACCAGCTTGAGCATTTTTGTCACGGCCGGCTTCACTCCCGCCAGCTTCATCCCGCCCCCCTGGCGCGAAACCTTCTGTTGCAGGCGCAGCAGAACGCCCATGCCGGAACTGGCGATGTCATCCAGTTTCGTGCAATCCAGAATCAATTTGCGCACCCCCCCATCGATCGCCCGCTCCAGCTCGGTAACCACGCCTCCCGCGGTCGCGGTATTGATATCTGCGTCAACCTCCACCACCATCACATCTTTGTCTTTCGTCTGTGTACGGAATTTCATGCTTCTCCAGCGTTAGTTGCCTCATTCTAACCCACCTGAGCCAGGAACAACGTATCTCCCAACTGCCGCGAAAGCTGCGTCCGAAGCGCCCGATGCACCGGCCGCGACAAATCCGGATCGTTCCCCAGCAACTCCATCGCATCATCCTTCGCCGTTTTCAGCAGCTCCAGTTCCTGCGTGATATCCGCCAGCTTGAACTGCGGCAAGCCGTGCTGCCTGGTCCCAAAGAAATCCCCCGGCCCGCGCAGCTTCAAATCAATCTCCGAAATCTCAAACCCATCGTTCGTCCGCATCATGGCATTCAGCCGGCTCTCCGCCTCCTCCGCCGGCGCATCGGCAACCAGCAGGCAATACGAATCCGCCGTTCCCCTGCCCACTCTGCCGCGAATCTGATGCAACTGCGACAACCCAAACCGATCCGCATCCTCAATCACCATCACCGTGGCGTTCGCCACATCCACGCCCACCTCAATCACCGTCGTCGCCACCAGCACGTCAACTTTTCCCGTCCGAAACTCGGTCATCACCGTCTGCTTCTCCTCCGTCTTCATTTGCCCATGCAGCATCCCCAACTTCAATCCCGCAAGCGGCCCCTTCGACAATTTCTCAAAATGCGCCTTAACCGACTTCACATCATCCACTCCGTTGTCCTCGATTTGCGCCAACACGATGTACGCCTGCCGCCCCTGCTTCACCTGCTCGCGCACAAATCGATACGCGTCCTCCGCCTCCGACTGCCGCAGCCAGCGTGTCTGAATCGGCCTGCGCCCCGGCGGCAATTCATCGATCGTGCTCACATCAAAATCCGCAAAATACGAAAGCGCCAACGTCCGCGGAATCGGCGTCGCCGTCATCACCAGATAATGTGGCGACAATCCCTTCCCCTTGAGCGTCGCCCTCTGCCTCACCCCGAATTTATGCTGCTCATCGGCCACCACCAGCCCCAGATTCGCAAACTCCACATCCTCCTGAATCAGCGCCTGCGTCCCCACCGCGATATGCACCTTCCCCGCCGCCACATGCCGCGCCACCGCCCCCCGGCTCTCGCGTTTGGTCCGACTCGTGAGCAATTCAATCGTCACATTCGAATCCTTGAGCAGATTCGAAAGCGTCAAATAGTGCTGCTCCGCCAAAACTTCGGTCGGCGCCAGAATCGCCGCCTGCAACCGATTCGCCACCGCCACCAGCATCGCATACAGCGCAACCACCGTCTTCCCGCTCCCCACGTCTCCCTGGAGCAGCCTGCTCATCGGTTTACTCGATTGAATATCGGCCGCGATTTCCCAAACCGCTTTCTGCTGCGCGCCGGTCAACTCAAAGGGAAACCGTTTTCGAATCCTCTCATCCAGCAAGCGATCCAGCCGCATCTTCGGCGCAGTCAATCTCCCCTGCCGCAGCTTCGCGCTCAGCGCCAACCCCAACTGCATCAACATCAGCTCGTCATAAACCAGCCGCCGCCGCGCATCGGCCGCCTCCTTCCAACCCTTGGGCTGGTGAATCGCCCGCAGCGCCTCGCGCCTCCCCATCAGCCGCCGCCGCTTCAAAAGCGCATCATCAAACCACTCCCCCACCGCCGGCAGAATCTCCGGCAGCGCTCGATCGATGGTCTGCCAGATCATGGCGCTGCTCAATTTTGCCGAGGCTGGATAAACCGCCCGGAAAACATCCTGCCCCACCGGCTCCGCATCCGCATCCACTTCCTGCCACCGCGGCTGCGCCATCGACGGAATTCCCCGAAAGAATTTCACGCGTCCATTCACCCGCAGCAGTTTCCCGGGATAGATCGTTTTTCGCAGATAGGATGAATTGAACCAAACCAGCGCCAGCTTCCCGCTTCCATCGCTCAGCGTCGCCTCAAACCTCGGCCGCGGCCGAACCGATATGTAATCGGCCGCCACCACTTCCCCGCGCGCAATCTGAATCTGATCCGCCACGAGCTGGCTGATCGGCCGCTCCGACCGCTCTTGTTGATAGTTCCTTGGAAAGTATTCGAGAAGATCCCCCAGCGTCGCCACGCCGCGCGCTGCGAACTCCTTCGCCCGGCCTGCCCCCACGCCTTCCAGTGTCTCAATCCCCCGCTCCAGCGGCGACGATTCTCCCTTCGCTTGCGCCTCCATCTGTGCCATCGGCTTCATTTTAGCCGAAGCACACTATTCTTCCTTCCACCCATCCTCCCCAATCAATTTCACAAACCGGCACGCACAAATATCCTTGGTCTCCAGCCGCCTTCCGCTGCGATGCACTTCCACCAGCATCTGCTCATCCTGCGGCCCAACCGGCAGCACCGCCACCCCTTCATCCTTCAACTGGCTGAGCAACAGCGCTCGCGGCAGCTCCGGAGCGCCCGCGGCAATCAGAATCCGATCATAAGGAGCATGTTGCGGCCACCCCATCGTCCCATCGCCAAAGTGCAGGTGTACGTTGCGATATCCCAGCGACATCAGCCGCTCAAAAGCGTCATCCAGCAGCGGCTTCACCCGCTCGACGGTGTAAACCTCCGCCACCAGGTTGGCCAGAATTGCCGTCTGATAACCACTGCCTGTTCCGACCTCCAGCACCCGGTGCTCCTTCTGCACCTTCAGATGCTGCGTCATCAAGGCCACGATATAGGGCTGGCTGATGGTCTGCCCGTGCCCAATGGGCGCGGCCCGGTCCGCGTGCGCCTGCTCGCGGATCTCCTCCGGAAAAAACTGCTCCCGCGGCACGTTCCGGATCGCTTCCAGCACGGATTTGTCGTGAATCCCCCGGTCAACGAGCTGCTGGCGAATCATTTTCTCCAGCGAGGATGAGGTGCTGAGCTGCTTCATTTTCCTCTACATTCTACTTAATGCATGGCGGGCCTCTTGTCCCGGTCGGCGCGCGATCCTTTTGTCGCTTTTGTTTCAGGCGCGTCCGTCTGCAACGCCCATGACGATCAGACCAGCCCAGCGGTTTGACCCGCGCCTGCCACGCTCATATCTTCCCGTTTGTGGCCAACGCTTCTATCGC
Organism: Tepidisphaeraceae bacterium; assembly: GCA_041482675.1. Classification (GTDB taxonomy): domain Bacteria; phylum Planctomycetota; class Phycisphaerae; order Tepidisphaerales; family Tepidisphaeraceae; genus JBGPEF01. Next base: position 20,536 of record JBGPEF010000002.1, read on the forward strand.
TAACTTGCCGATTGTCACGCTCACAACAGACTTCGGCCTTGACGACTGGTACGTCGCGGCCATGAAAGCAGTTCTGCTCGGCCACGCCCCCACGTCGCCCCTGATCGACATCACCCACACCATCCCGCCGGGCGACATCATCAAGGGTTCGATAACACTGGAACGGGCCATCGATGCCTTTCCGCCCGCGACGATTCACCTGGCCGTCATCGATCCCACCGTCGGCTCCGCCCGACTCCCCATCGTAGTCCGAATTCACAAGCAGCTCGTCGTATGTCCGGATAACGGCCTGATCACCTGGGCCTGGCATCGCCGAGGCGCCGGCGAAGCCTACGAGATCATCTGGAAGCCCCCCGCTTCGAGCCAGACCTTCCACGGCCGCGATGTCTTCGCCCCCGTGGCCGGCATGCTCGCTTCCGGCCGAGCCTTGCTCGATCTGGCCAAACCTCTCCAAGCCCCCACTCTCCTAAACCTCCAACCCGCCTCCGGCCCGATTGGCCAAATCATCCACATCGACCACTTCGGCAACGCCACCACTAACATCTCCGCGTCTTCGATTCCACCTGGAGCTCAAGTACACATTGCCGGCCTCCTCCTTCCGCTCCGCCGCACTTATTCCGACGTCGCCCCAGGTGAAACTTTGGCCCTCATCGGCAGCAGCGAACACCTGGAAATCGCCGTCCGCGACGGCTCCGCCGCTCAAACCCTGAACTTACGCATCGCCGATCCGGTGACATTAACAACGACGTGACTCTCATGCTTACCGACCTCGACAAAAAACATATCTGGCACCCCTTCACTCCCATGTCCCTCTGGCTCGACTCCGAGCCGTTGGTCATCACTCGCGCAGAGGGCATGTACCTAATCGACTCCGACGGCAACAAATATCTCGATGGCGTCTCCTCCCTGTGGTGCAATGTCCACGGCCATCGCGTCCCTGAAATCGACCAGGCCATCCGCGACCAGCTCGACAAGGTTGCCCACACCACCATGCTCGGCCTGGCTTCCGAACCGGCCATTCTCCTGGCCGACCGACTCATGAAACTCGTTCCGCCGAACCTCAAAAAAATCTTCTATTCCGACTCCGGCGCAACCGCCACCGAAATCGCCTTCAAACTGGCCGCCCAATACTGGTACAACCTCGGCCATCCCGAAAAACACGAATTCATCGGCTTCACCGAGGCCTATCACGGCGACACCACCGGCGCAATGTCCATCGGCCGCACCACCGCGTTCCACAAACCCTACTTCCCGCTCCTCTTCAAAGTCCATTACGCACCATCACCGCATCTCTATCGATCAGATCTTTCCCCGGACCACCTTAAGCGTGCTTGCCTGGCGAGCCTGGAGGCAATTCTTCGGGAACATGCATCACAAACCGCGGCAATCTGCATCGAACCCATCGTCCAGGGTGCTGCCGGCATCATCGTCCATCCCCCGGGTTTCTTGGCCGAAGTCCGCCGCCTCGCAACTCAATATGACGTCCTCCTCATCTGCGATGAAGTCGCCACCGGTTTCGGCCGAACCGGCAAAATGTTCGCCGTCGAACACGAATCCGTCCGGCCCGACCTGATGTGCGTCGCCAAAGGCATCTCCGGCGGCTATCTCCCCCTTGCCGCCACTTTTGCAACCCAACAAATCTTCGACGCCTTTCTCGGCCATCCCTCCGAAGGCAAAACCTTCTTCCACGGTCACACCTACACCGGCAATCCCCTCGCCTGCGCCGCCGCCATCGCCTCGCTCGACCTCTTCGAAAAAAATAATCTCGTCCAACAAGTCCAACAGAAATCGGTCCAACTCACACAGCTCCTGGAGCCCTTCAAAAATCTCCCCCATGTCGGCGACATCCGTCAAAAGGGCTTTATGGTCGGCATCGAATTGGTCGAGGACAAACCCACCCGCAAACCTTTCGACCCTTCCCGCCGAATCGGCCATGCAGTCTGCCACCGCCTCCGCTCCCAGGGCATCATTCTCCGCCCCCTGGGCGACGTAATCGTCCTCATGCCGCCCCTTGCAATGAACATGGAGGACATCCAGATTATTGTCCACGCGGTTCGCGACGAGCTGCGCACCCTCTAATCCGTTGGAACAAGAACCAGCCCCACCCCATCGAGAATTTCCATCACACGTGCCTTCGAAAGCTCACCGAGCTTCTCCAACAGCTCAGACCGATCCAGCGTTGCGATCTGGCTCACATTCACCACGCTCCTCTTTGGCAACCCACCTTCACCCTTTCGCAACGCCACATTTCCCGGAGCAGCAGCCCGCTCCAGATTGCTTGTCAGCACACACGCTACAACGGTCCCGATTCGCGACCGATTAAAATCGTTATTCTGGATGATGACCACCGGATGTCGAAATCCCGGCCCCGAGCCCCGCGGGTGCGGCAGCGCCGCCCAGTACACATCTCCCTGCTGGATTACCATGTTCCCTCAACCAGCTTGCTGAAGTTTCGCAGCATCCCACGCCGTACCGCCTTCTCGTCCGCCGTTTCGCCGTTCGCATATGCCTTGTTAATGCGCCGAACAAGATCCTCCGAGTCATGGCGCCGCACAAATTCCTCCACCGCCCGGCTGAACAATCGGCTTCGTGGAATCCGCATACGCTTTGACAACCGGTTCACCTTCTGGAACAACTGTTTATCAATCGATATTGCGGTTTTTATGGCTGGCATTTTCATACCTCTGGTAATACCAATAGTATAACTTATCGGCACCCCAGTTGCGAGCCTTCACTTCATCTCGTGCATAGCATATCAATACGCCCATGCTCTCCCCCATCCCCATCCCCTCCCTCCTCATCACCGGCACCGACACCGGCATCGGCAAAACCATCATCGCCGCGTCCATCGCCCAGATCCTTCACGAGCAAAGATTTCGCGTCGCCGTCTTCAAGCCCTGTGGCTCCGGCTGCGTTCATCGCCGCGAAGGACTGGTCAGCGAAGATGCCGAGCTTCTGGCCCACTGCGCCAATTCGCGCCATCCGCTTGACCTGATTTGCCCCCAGCGCTACGCCGAGCCCCTCGCGCCGGCCATCGCCGCCGAAAAATCAGGCCGGCCGCTCGACTGGGATGCCATCAACCGTTCCATCCATCTCATGTCCGCTGACTCCGAAGTGATGATCACCGAGGGCATCGGCGGCCTGCTTGTGCCCATGGATGAGCGGCACACTTTCCTCGACGTCGCCGCCGATCTTCGCTCTCCGGCCGTCATCGTTGCTCGCCCTGCCCTCGGCACCATCAATCACACCCTCCTGACCCTGGCGGCGCTTCGCTCGAGAAACATCCCCATCGCCGGCGTGGTCATCAATCGCTATCCCACCGATACTCCAGACCTCGCCGAAGAAACCAATCCCCGCGCCATCGAAAAATGGGGCAAAGTCCCCATCCTCGCCATCGTGCCCGATGCACCCATCGCGAAAACCGTCACTCCGCACCCGATTCCACCGGCCATTCTCGACGCGATTCGCGCTGTTGACTGGGCGCGGCTTGCGGGCCTCGGCGGCGAGTAGTTTTCGCAGCTTTCAATTTCACTGAAACCAGATGACGCACCCAATCCATAGACTATACTTTCAGTAGATACTGAAACAGGAGAACATATGGCGCCCGCAACCACGCTCCCGCCCGCCGCGATTGAGAAGGAAACCCGCGAAGCCAAAATCACTCCGCAGCAGCAGCTTCGCACCAGCCAGGATCTTTTTATCCGCCGCTGGGGCGAGATGGGCGCTACCTGGGGGATCAATCGCACCATGGCCGAAATTCACGCGCTGCTTTACATCACCGCCCAGCCGCTGTGTACGGATGATGTCATGGAGCGGCTGCATATTTCCCGCGGCAATGCCAGCATGTCGCTGCGATCCCTCTGCGACTGGGGCATCATCCGCCGGCTCCACAAACGCGGCGAGCGGCGCGAATTCTTCGAGTCCCTTTCCGATGTCTGGGAGATTTTTTCCATCATCGCCACCGAGCGCAAGCGCCGCGAAATGGACCCGGTGCTCGAAACCATCAAGCAATGTCAGACCATGCTCGACGCCAGCAGCATCGGAAAAACCGCGGCGGCGCAGGAATCGGTGAAGCTCACCCGCCAGCGCCTGGGCGACATGGAGGAATTCATGGCCGTCACCAACAAAGTCTTCCAGCAATTCGTCGGCAACGCCAAATCCGGCCTCTCCCGCGTCGTCCGCGTCCTCCTCAAAGCGCTCTGATTGCTTGGCCTTACTCCCTCTCCCGGTACTCCGGGAGAGGGCTGGGGTGAGGGTCTTCTTTGAAAGTGGACGTTGAACGTTCGACGTTGATCTGGTTATCTCTTTATCCGCGCACTCCCTCCTCGCGCCACATGCATCAACTCTTCAAGATCGACCTGCGAAGTATCCCCCCTCGTCGTCTGCACCAGCGCCCCCAGCGCGGCCCCCAACTCCACACACTCCTGCGGGGTCTTTCCGTTCATCAATCCGTATATCAATCCCGCCGAAAACCCATCCCCTCCCCCAACTCGATCCTCAATCTCCAAGTCCTGATACCGCCGCGATTCATAAAACTGCCCCTCACACCAAATGATCGCCGACCAGTTGTTCACCAACCCACTCTTCACCTCCCGCAACGTCGTCCCCACCACCTTCAAATTCGGCCACGCCTTCACCACCTTCTCCACCATCCTCTTATAAGCCGACGCATCCAGCGCCGACAGATTCTCATCCACCCCCTCCACTTCAAATCCCAGCACCTTTTGAAAATCCTCCTCATTCCCAATCAGACAATCGACGTATTGAATCAGCCCTTTCGTCACCTCCTGCGCCTTCGCCGCACTCCACAGCTTCGATCGAAAATTCAAATCATAAGACGTGATCGTCCCCGCGCTTTTCGCGGCCGACAGCGCCGCCTTACAAACCCCCGCGCACCCCTCCGACAATGCCGTGAAAATCCCTCCCGTATGCAGCCACCTCGCGCCCTCATTCGAAAATAGCGACCCAAAATCCACCATCCCAGGGCGCATATTCGACGCCGCCGAATGCCCCCGGTCGTACATCGTCACCGACGCCCGCACCCCCGTCCCCACCTCCGTAAAATTCAGCCCAATCCGATCCGCCCGCCCTACGCCGTCATACTTCGTCATCACCACATGCGACATATCCACCCCCACGCCACCCGCATGATTCAAAACAATCCGTCCCACCGGATTATCCACCAGCCGCGACACAAACCCCGTCCGCAATCCCAGCCGCGCCAGCGCATAAGCCACGTTGTATTCCCCGCCCCCAACGTGTACCTCCAGCGAATTTGCAAACTCAATCCGCCCATGCCCCGCCGGCGACAATCTCACCATGCACTCCCCCAGCGAAACCTCATCAAACCGGCAACTGCCCACATCCCGCAATTTCATTCGATTTCCCTCTTGAGTGTCTTTTCGCTCGCCACGCACCTCGATCAATGTTGTAATTACTCTACCAATGCCCCGCGCCCTCGTCACACTCTGCATCCTCCCCCTCTGCCTCGCCGCCACCACCAAACCCACCACTCGCCCTTCCATGGATTACGGCCCGTTCCTCTCCTACTCCGTCATCACCCCCGACAAAAAAGAGATCGTCCTCAAAGGCATCAACATCAGGCTCGACGAGCGGCACACGATCTGTTTCGACACCGACCTGATGCGCTGGGCGGCCGCGTGGGAAGGGGGCTTCCTCGATTTATCGAAAACTCATCAGATCCTTCTCAAAGGCACGGATCCTCCCACAAATCAAGGCGATTTGCTCTTCGCCACACGCAACGCTCAACCGGGCGTTAGCCCCAACGATGATCTGGATGCTCTGACCGACCCCCGTCCCGACCACATGGGCCCGTTGCCGCGCGAATTTGCCCACTACCGTGGCCTCTATCTCCATGGCAACGAGGTCATCCTCTCCTATACCGTCGGCGATGCACACGTCCTTGAGCATGCCACCCTCATTAACAACTCGATCCAGTACGAGTTTCACGTCGTCGCAGGCCTGAAAACCAAGCTCGACAATCAATTTCGCAATATGAAGCCGCGCGCTGATCTTCCAAACCTCACCAAAGGTGGCCCAGCGCGCTACCAATTCCTCACCACCAAAGGCATCCTCGGCAACAACGACAAACCATACACCGTCGATACCCTCACCATCCCAGAAAACAATCCTTGGAATTCCTGGCTCCGTCCCACCGGCCTGGATTTCTTCTCCGACGGCCGCTGTGCAATTTGCACACTCAACGGCGATGTCTGGATCGTCTCGGGAATCGATGAAAAGCTGCAAAATCTCACCTGGCGCAGATTCGCCACCGGCCTCTATGAACCCCTCGGCCTGGTCATCGTTAAAGATCAAATCTACGTGCGCGGCCGCGACCAGATCACCCGCCTGCACGATCTGAACGATGACGGCGAGGCGGACTTTTACGAGAATTTCAACAACGAAGGCGCTATCGACTCCGGATACCACGCTTTCTGCTATGACCTTCAGGCCGATTCCGCCGGCAATTTTTATTATGCCCGCGGCGGCCACTGGTATGTGCCCGGCCGGCGCGACACCAACGCGCTTTTTAAACTCTCGCCCGACGGGCTGAAGACCGAGATCGTTGCCACCGGCTTTCGCGCCCCCAACGGCCTGGCTGTCTCTCCCGACAACACACTCTTCACCTCCGACAACCAGGGCAACTGGACACCCTCGAGCAAAATCAATCTGGTCAGGCCCGGTGCGTTTCATGGCTTCGTCGCCGATCCCAAATACAGCACGAAAGAAACTCCCATCCCCAGCGCCTACGAACCTCCCCTGTGCTGGATTCCAATGGAACTCGACAACTCCTCCGGCGGCCAGACCTGGATCGCCGACGATCGCCTCGGCCCGCTCTCCAACCACCTCGTCCATGCCTCCTACGGCAAATCCACGCTCTTCCTGGTGCTCTATGAACACGTGGGCGAAAGGAAAATGCCCCAGGGCGGCGTCGTCCCTCTCCCCTTCAAATTCGACTCCGGCATCATGCGCGCCCGCGTGAATCCAAAGGATGGCCACCTCTATGTCTGCGGGATCAAGGGCTGGCAAACCAACGGCGCCCGCGATGGCTGCCTCCAGCGCATCCGCTTCACCAACAAACCGGCCTATCTCCCCATCGCCCTGCACATCAAATCAGGCGCGATTGAAATCCGTTTCAGTGACCTCCTCGACCGCGCTTCCGCCATCGACAAGGACAACTACAGCATCGAGCAGTGGAACTACCGATGGACGGCCGAGTACGGCTCCAAGGACTACTCGCCCAGCAACCCGGCCAGGGTCGGACGTGACCCCGTCGAGATTACACGCGCCGATCTCTCGCCGGACAAGATGACAGTCACGCTTCACTTCCCCAATCTCACTCCCGTCATGCAGATGAAGATCGCCATGAAGCTCAAGGCCAATGACGGAACTGACATCACCACAGCAATTTACAACACGATCAACGTTATTCCAAAGGAATAGCCCTGGGCGCGGCCGGCGTGTCGAAAAGCATCCGCAGAATGCCTCTAACTCACAATCTGGTCGTTATTTGTGGAAATAAAAGGCCCCGCCGGTTGGAAGGGGGGGACAAGGCACCGGCGGGGCGGAGAAAACCCGGTTTTTTCGTCGCTACGCTGAATTTCAAGAAACGTTAGAGAGCCCTATAAACGTGCAACTGAAGAATAACCGAGTGAGGTTATCCGGCAAGTGAAATTACCGATTTTATCCCCCCAAACTAAAATTTCTTAGAGCCTCAAAGCGATATTGTCATCGTTTCTTAATCTCCCTGGCATTTACTTTGCGCGGCCGCGAGCGCCGCACTGCCGTTCGGCCCCTTCCCACCTCTGCAACTGCCACTACCATGGCCGCCCATGCCCGAGATGCCGCTATTGTCTCCAACTCCCCCGGCCCGATCATCCAGCGCGGCTCTTCCCATCGCCATTTTAGCGCTCTGCTGCCTCTTCTGGGGCTTTTCCTTCCCGGCCATGCAGATCACCGCTTCCGCATTCGAAAAAGCGCTGGAATCGGCCTCCGCCCACATCCCCGGCACCCGGGGTGAGCTCGCCGCCCGCTCCATTTTCAACGCCTGGCGCTTCGCACTCGCCACGACCTGCTATTTCCTCATCACCTTCCCTCGCCAACGCCATTTCACCCGTGCCGACCTCGTCGGCGGCACGGCCGTTGGGCTCACCTTCTGCGTGGGAATTCTCCTGCAACTGATAGGGTTGCGCTACACGTTACCATCCACCTCCAGCTTCCTCACCGCGCTTTCCGTCATCTTTGCGCCACTCGCTCAGGCCATTCTGCTCCGCCGCCGGCTGGGTGTGCGAACCAGCATTGCCGCGCTCATCGCCCTCTTGGGTATGTTGATTCTCAGCCAGCCCAACCCGCACGCCAGCACATCCCAAACCATCGCCGAAACTCCGCCCATTCCTCACCTGGGCGAGATTCTCACCATCATCGGCTCGCTCCTTTTTACTTCCCAGATCCTCGCCATCGACCATTTTGGGCAATCGGCCGACGCCACCCGCCTCACCCTGATCATGCTGCTGATCACCTGCCTCTTCAGCCTCATACTCGGCCTGAGCCTCGGTGGGGCCGGTTTCCACCGCGCCCCCGTCTTCTCGCTGCTCGCCCACGACAAATCATTCCTCGCCTGCTTCGCCGCCCTGGCGCTGCTCAGCTCGATGCTCAGCCAGTACCTGATGAACCGCTACCAGCCCCTGGTTTCCCCCGCCACCGCCGCCGTGGTCTATTGCCTGGAGCCTCTTTTCGGCACGCTTTTCTCCGTCGCCTTTGCCACCGAACGCCTCAGTGGCATTACTCTTCTGGGGGGTTCGATCATCCTGGTGGCCGTTTTGCTCGTCGCCAGAAAAAATACTTAATCTTCGCCCAGAGATCACCGAGGCGCCGGCTGCGTCGCCGCACTCGGCTTAAACCCTTCCTCCTCCATCATCTTCCTCATCCTCGCCAGCTCTCTTTGCGTGCGGTATCGGATGAACTCCTTCAAATCCGCGGGCACCTGCGACATGGGCACCAGCACCTGCATCCCAATATCGAGCTGAATGAACCCAATATTCGGCTCGCGCCGATTCGGGTCGCCACTGGCCGACGAAATGATCACCTTGTCATCGGCGATCGCATACTGGAGTCCCGTCGCTCCCGCGATGGCCTCCAATATCTGTTGCGCCGGCGCATTGTCCATGACGCCGCGAACGGTTCGCGCATCGACCGGAATGGCCGCCAGCGCGCCGGGCTGAATCTCAAAGGGCACGCCGGTTCGCGTGGCCAGTTCCGTCAGGACGGTTGTAATGTCCATCCCGCGCTCGCCCGGCCGAATCGTGAGGGGTTTGCTCAGCATCCGCCGCGTCGGCTCATCTTTGCCTGTCACGACGATCGTCTTTCCCCACGGATACCAGGTTGCTCGAGTCTCCTTGGGCAATGACTCGAGCGCATCCATCAGGGTCGCATTTCGGGGCACGAAAATCGTTCGTTCCTGGCTCACCGCATCGCCGATCCGATTCTCGATGGCGATCTGAACATCCTTCTCGGCCGCCAGTTTCAGATCGATCGCCTCCAGCAATCGTTTGATGGTGGGATGATCCGTCTCCAGCCCCAGTTGCTTCGATGCCAGCAGGTCCAGGGCCCGCAGTTCATCGCGGCCCGATCTTTGGCCCAGTCTTTTCAGCGCCGGCATGGGCCCGATTTCCACCGCCTGCTCGCGCAGCGCCATCGTCAGGCCCAGTTTCCGGGTGATGACTTCCAGGGCTTCGCGGAGCGTCACATTCTCAAAGGTCGCCTTGACGGCCGTATCCCGGCCCCACGGCAGCAAATCCCATATGATCGGGTCCTCCTTGATCTTCACCCCCGACTGTTCACTGATCTTGTCCATCGCCCCCCTCAGCGTCGTGTCCAGCTTCATCTTGAGCTGCTCATCGAGCGCCTTGTTGATCAGCGCTGACGAATCCTGCGCCGCTGAAATTCCGGCCGCGACGCAGATAACCAGCACGGCAACGAGTTTTCTGATCATGTTGACTCCAAACGTGGCACGGGCATCTTGCCCGTGATTTCCCCACAATAGTTGTAGATGAACCCCCGCCGCCGTCAACTCACACCCACCCCAGCGACTCTAAAATGGTGAACTATCCGGCAACGTGGGCGTGCCGAACGCCACATCCAGCGTGCTCGGCATCGCCACCACATCCCCGGCCGAATACCAGTCGGTTCCGCTTTGGGCCAGCGCAGGCGACATATCAAATTCCATTATCGCCACCGACGGCCCCGCGGGCTTTTCCGGCCCGACCACCTCGACCGCCAGCACCGGCGTACCATGCGAGGAAACCGTGAACAGAATCCCCAGCCCCAGGGCGATCAAAATAATCGCCGCCACCGCCAGCCGCATGGGCTGACGCAGCCAATTTCCGATGTAATACCTCTGCCGCTGCGATTCGGCATCAATCGTCTCCGACAACCGCTCCGCCAGGACTTCCCATTTCACGGCCGGCATGGGCATTGACTGTCTCAGCACGCTGTCCAGGGCCCGATAGTCGTCCATGACCGCTCGTAAAGCGGGCTCGCCTTCCATCCGCTTCGAAAGCGTTGCCCGTTCCTCCGCCGACAGCGTCCCATCCACATACTCGTTGATGGCAAATTCATCCTCTTCGCTCACCGCTTCCCCCACGCAATCCACCGCCTCGGAAATCTTCTCCGCCAGCACATCCCACTTCACCGCCGGCCCCCCCCGCGCGCCCTTCAACACTCCATCCAGCTTCTGATACTCCCCAAGAATCCTCCGCGCCTCCTCATTTGACGCCAGCAGCTCGCGCACACCAGCCTCTTCCTCGCCGGACAACGTCCCATCGAGGTACTGGCTGATCAGAAATTCCATCTGCTCCGAGTCCATAATCTTCTCACAGCACTACAAACAACACACCACAAACAACAATCAAAGATAATCCTTCAAAATCTCCTTCAACTTCTTCCTCCCTTGGAACACATGCCATTTCACCGCCTCCACCGAGCATTCCAGCGACTCGGCCACCTGTTTTTGCGGCATCTGTTCGATCGTAAACATGATGATCGCCAATCGCTGTTTCTCCGGAAGTTGATTGAGCGCCTCTTTCAGTTTCGCCCCCATCTCTTCACTCTCGAGCCGGTGCACTGGATCATCATCCTTTGCCATCCACTCGCTCGCCCCGGTCTCCCGCGCTGATGATTCCGTCGGTCCCAGGCAATCATCCAGCGGCAACTGCGATCTCAGCTTTCGACTCCTCCGATAATTCAGCGACAGGTTCGAAACAATTCGCATCAACCAGCCGCCAAACGCTCCGGGCTTCTGCAATGTCTTGATGCTGGTGTAGGCCTTCAAAAACGCATCCTGCGTCACCTCCAGGGCATCATGCGAATTTCCCAGCAGCCGGTATGAAACCGCAACCGCCTGCCGCTGGTAGCGCTTGATCAGCTCGTCGAAACTTCGCCGATCGCCGGCCATACACTTGCTGACCAGTTGCTCATCCGTCGGCGCGCCATCTCGCTCCGGGCCCAAACCCGCGCCCGCGGTCGCCGAATCAAGCTGTTTCGCCTTCGCGTCCATAGATAAGACAGCCAAACTGCCGCGGCGGTTAGAAGTTCCCGCCATTATTGTAGGGGCGGCTTCAGCCGCCGTTCCCCCAGTGCAACTACCGCAATTATCGGCCCTTACGTCCCAACCAACTCCCGCACATACTCTTCAACGGTGCCCGCCATCTTCCCCACGCCCTCTGCGGCCTTCTGCTTGATCCTTCGCACAATAGCACTGCCCACAATCGCCCCATCCGCCAGCCCGGCCAACTGGCCGATGTGCTCGCGCTTCGAAATCCCAAATCCCACGCACACCGGCGTATCGCTCGTTTCCTTCAACTGGCGAAGTTGCTCCGCCAAATCCTGCGGCAGTGCCTGCCGCTCGCCGGTGATGCCCGAGACCGAGAGGTAATAGATAAACCCGCTGCACAGCCTGGCTATTTCCTTTCTTCGCGAGGGTGTGGTCGTTGGGGCAACCAAAAGGATCGTATCCAGCCCCGCCTTTCTCACTTTTTCACAGATCGATTCGGCCTCCGGCGGCGGCAAATCGGGCAGAATCAATCCATCAAATCCCGCCGCCTTCGCATCCGCAAAATATTTTTCCGGCCCATACCGAAACACGATCGAATAGCTCACCATCGACACCAGCGGAATCGAAATGCTGGAGCGCGCCTCCCGGACCGTCTTTAAAATCTCCTTCAACTTCAACCCGCGAGAAAGCGCCGCCGTAAACGCCTCCTGAATCACCGGCCCATCGGCAATCGGATCTGAAAATGGAATTCCCACCTCAATCGCGCTCGCGCCCCCCCGCTCAAGCGCAGGCAACAACTCTCTGGTCGCATTCAAATCCGGATACCCCGCCGGAATAAATGGCAACACTCCCACGCGCTTGCGCTTCCTCAACCCCTCAAACACCTCCGTCAACGTCTGTCTCATCAACTAACCTCACAATATCTCGATCGCCTGCGTACCGATCTCGGGTGCCATGCCCACGTACTCGTGGGCATGTCTTCGCCCCGCTACCTGGACCGCCTGGCTGGGTCGTGAGGGCCGGGCACCGGCGGGCCAGCGATCCCCGCATCGCGCCAGCCCCTTCAACCCTTTCCAACCCTTTCACTCCCTTTCCTCCCCGCAATTAATTCAGGGTGATGAGGTGGGTGCGGGAGGAGAAGAGCCGGGTAAAAGTACTCTCCCTCTTTTCCTCCTGCATCTGCGAATTAGACGAATCAATATTTAAGTTCCATCTATTCTGACCTCTAATAAACCATAACCGAATGCACCTCATGCGGCCGCACCCTCTCTCTTCCCTTCAACCCCGCCAATTCAATCAACACCGCCACGCCCACAATTTCCCCGCCCAGTTTCTTCACCAAATCACAGCACGCCTTCATCGTTCCCCCCGTGGCCAGCACATCGTCGCAAATCACCACCCGCTGCCCCTTCTTGATCGCATCGGCGTGCATTTCCAGCGATGCCTGGCCGTATTCCAGCTCGTAGGTCATGGAAACACAGTTGGATGGCAGTTTCCCCTGCTTGCGGGCCAGTCCAAACCCGGCCGACAAACAACACGCCACGGCCGTCCCGAAAATGAATCCCCGACTCTCAGCGCCGATCACCGTATCCACATTTTTCCCCCGAAACGGATTGGCCAGCAGCTCAATTGACAGCGCCAACCCGGATGGATCGGACAGGAGCGGCGTGATGTCCCGAAAAAGCACGCCCTTCTTGGGAAAATCGGGCACATCCCGAATCAGGGTCTTCAAATAGGCGACCGGGTCCTTCATGCCTCTATGCTATTCGGGCCGGTCAGAACTCGCCAGCAAGGGATTTTGATTGCGATTTCGACTACTGCTAGCCACTGATATAGAATCCTCCCAACCCGCCAATCGATTTCCATTTGGCCCCGCCCGATTTGCGCTCTATCATCCTCTCATGCACCTGAATGAACCTCTCGAGCCGCGCCGGCTTCTCTCCGCCACCCTCACCAACGGCATCCTCCGCGTCTCCGGCACCTCCGGCTCTGACACCATCTCCATCACACTCCACAACCACGCCTACACGGTAAAACTCAACAGCTCCACCAAGACGTTCGCCGCCCCCTCCGTGCGCTCTCTCCTCGTTCGCGGCAACGCAGGCAATGATCGCATCACCCTCACCGGGAAATTCAGAGCCAACACCACCATCCGCGGCGATGATGGCGAAGACTCCATCCGCGGCTCCAACGCCTCCGAGCAGATCATCGGCGGCAATGGCGATGATTCCATCCGCGGCGGCCGCGGCGATGACACCATCCGCGGCGACGATGGCGATGACAGCCTCTTCGGCGAGAGCGGCGACGATTCCCTCTTTGGCGGCATCGGCAACGATCAGATCCTCGGCGGCGAGGATGCCGATTTCATCTCCGGCCATCGCGGCAACGATGACCTCAACGGCGGCGCGGGCGAAGACACCATCGATGGCGGCGACGACGAGGATACCCTCCACGGCGGCGAAGGCCGCGACAGCCTCAGCGGCAACGATGGTGATGATGAGCTCTTCGGCGGCGACGACAATGACAAGCTCGATGGCGGCGAAGGTGATGACTACCTCGACGGCGGCATCGACGATGATTTCATGGATGGCGGCCAGGATAACGACACCCTCTTCGATCACCAGGGCCAGGATTCGCTCGTCGGTGGCGCTGGCGATGATGACCTGGACGCCGACGATGGTGACCAGGATGATTCCCTGGACACCCGCGACGGGCATGATCACATTCGCGCTGATGTCTTCGACAATGTCATCGAAAAGGATGAAACGCCCGTGGAAGACAATTGCACTTTCGTCCTCGGCCTCCTCACGTGCTCGCCTGCAACCGCGGATGCCGGCCGATTGCGGATATCCTTCTGAATGACGGGTGGCATGGGCAGGCGTACTCGGATGCCCGTGCTTCGCGACTCAACACCATGCTCGCCTACGTCTTCTGGCATCTTCCCGCTCCCACCGCCAAACTCACCGACTATGAGCGCCTGTTAATTGAATTCCACAAAACTCTCGCCGCGCATGCACCTGCCGGCTTCCGCTCCTCCCAGGCTTTCCGCATATCCAACGCTCCCTGGATCGCCGCCGGCGCGCCCGCCTTTGAAGACTGGTACCTCCTGGACAACTCCGCCGCGCTGGACGCCATCAACGACGCCGCCATCTCCGGCCCGCGCAAAGCGCCCCACGACCTGGTCGCATCTCTCGCCGCCTCCGGCGCGGCCGGTCTCTATCGCCTCAAATCCGGCGACCTCGAAGCCATGCGCCACGCCCGCCACGCCACCTGGTTCTCCAAGCCCGCCATCACCTACGACGCTTTCTACAATCAACTCCGCCCCATAACCAACGCCGCCGGTGCTGCTTTCTGGATGCGGCAAATGGTCCTCTCCGCCGCCCCCGAATTCTGCCTCAGAACCCCCGAAAAACCGCAACTCCCCCCAAACGTCACAGCCCTCCATTGCCCCATTGAGGGCATCTACGCTTCCTAACGACCTCAGCCGCCCGCTGTCTCATCTCGTGGCACGGGCATCTTGCCCGTGTCTTCAAAAACGAATTGGAGACGCCATGAACGCCCACAACACCTTAACGACCGCAATCCAACCAATCCTCGAATCCCTCGAATCCCGCCGCCTTCTCTCCGCCTCCCTTTCCGGCGCCCAGCTCAACATCGACGGCACCGGCGCGAGCGACGCGATCTTTGTTGACATCGACGACACCGGCCTGATTTCCGTCGAGATCAACGGCCGGTCCAGCGAATTCGATGAAGCCGACGTCGAGAGCGTCCGCGTCCGCGGGCTCAGCGGCAACGACCGCATCGAGCTGACCGGTTCCTTCGACGACTTCGATATCCTCGTCAATGTCTATGGCAATCTCGGCCGCGATCGAATCCTCGGCTCCGACACCCCGGAAACCATCTTCGGCGGCGCGGGCAACGATACGATCTTCGGCGGCGGCGGCGACGATGACCTTTTTGGCGAAGATGGCAACGACATCGTCCAGGGCGAAGAGGGCGATGACTCCATCGTCGGCGGAATCGGCTACGACAACCTCTATGGCGATGGCGGCAACGACGTGATCCGCGGCGGCGCCTACGACGACCTCATCAAAGGCGGCGCTGGCAACGACGACCTCTTCGGCGACGCCGGCCACGACCGCATCCTCGGCGAAGCAGGCGATGACTCGCTGCTGGGCGGCGCTGGCAACGATGACCTCCTGGGCGATGGTGGCTTTGACACCATTTTCGGTGGCAGCGGCCACGACGATATTTTCGGCGGCGACGACGACGATGATCTCTTCGGCGAAGCTGGCCTGGATTACATCGAAGGCGGTTATGGTGATGACTCGCTCATCGGCGGCCTCTCGGCCGACACGCTCCGCGGCGGCTTCGGCAACGACACCCTCAGCGGCGGCGAAGGCCCTGACGATCTCTATGGCGGCGATGGTAACGACGACCTTTTCGGCGGCGATGACAATGATTATCTCACCGGCGGCTACGGCGACGATTACCTCGACGGCGGCCTCGATGATGACGTGATCGAAGACTTCAACGGCTCCGACACCCTCATCGGCGGCGACGGCGACGATCTGCTCGACGCCCAGGATTTCAGCGGCGATGACGTCCTAACCGGCGGCCCGGGCCTGGACGATATTTTCGCCGACTTCAACGATGCCTGATCGCCCGGTAGGTCGGGCACTCCTGCCCAACATTCTTATTATCGTGGCACGGGCGTCTCGCCCGTGTCTTTTTTATTCGACAGTAATCTCATCCCCCTGCTTCACCATCCCCTCCTTCACAACCTTCGCCACCCACCCACTCCGTCCCACGATCAGCTCCGGCAGATCCGCATCCCATTTCTGAAGCTGATAACACGGCACGCGGACATTGGTAATTTCAATAATGCACTCTCCAACTTTCAGTCGATCGCCCTTCTTGAGCTTCAGCAGATCAAGTCCCCGCGTCGTGAAGTTCTCGCCGATGTTTCCATTGGCGACGTTAATCCCCTGCTCCCGCAGCCACGCATAAAGCTCTTCACTGTAGATGCAGATGGCCCGGTTGGGCCCGCCGTGATATTTGCGATTCTTCTGCCAGTCGCCTTCCACCCCATCGACGCCGACCATCGCCTCGCGGATGGGCAGTTTTGGCATCCCGCCCCCGGAAGTATTGAGTTGAGCCAGAATCCCGCGCATATTCGCCATAGAGCGATTATGGCCGGGTGAAAAGCACAAGTCTTGGGGCCCGGCGCATTTCATACACCCATATGATGTGGGATAATGGCTGATCGTTATCGTAAAGGACTGTATTGACTGGAGGCGATTTTACCTTACAACTGGCTAACTCGGCGGTGCCCCGGGCAAAAGAAAACCGCCCCAGATGCCGATAACATAGGTACATACCACGGGGAAGAAGGATCGGTTTCCCCGCCAACGCAGGCGGGCAGGCAGTCAAGGCAAGGAGGCCTCGGATGGGATCATCCAAAACAGCGTCAGCGTCATCAGTCGCTCTACAGGAAGAGAATCTGTTCATGGCAAGCGATGGAGCGAAAAAGGCCGTGGTGCCCGGAGTCAAAGCGGTGCTTCCAATCAAGCGGGCGATCCGCCGCGAAACCGCCGAGACGATGGCCACCAAGCAGAAGGACATCTCCGTCAGCGAGTTCTTCGCCAAGAACCGCCATCTCTTGGGATTCGACAATCCACGCAAGGCGCTGCTGACGACCGTTAAAGAGGCCGTCGATAACTCGCTCGATGCGTGTGAAGAGGCGGGGATTCTCCCCAACCTCACCATCGTCATCGAAGATCTTCAGCCCGACCGTCCCGCAACCGCCAAGCAATCGCGCTATCGCGTGACCGTCGTGGATAATGGCCCGGGGATCGTTCGCAAACAGGTGGAGAACGTCTTCGGCCGGCTCCTCTTCGGCTCAAAATTTCACCGTCTGAAAATGTCGCGCGGCCAGCAGGGGATCGGCATCAGCGCCGCCGGAATGTACGGCCTGATCACCACCGGCAAGCCCATGGTGATTCACACGCGGCCGGGCGCGAACAAAAAAGCTCATCACATTGAGCTGGCCATGAACACCAAGACCAATCGTGCAGAGGTGACGCACGATAAGGAGACCGAGGATTTTCCTCCCAAGCGCCTCAAATCGCTCAGCGCTGGCACGCACGATCCCGGTTTCCTGCATCCGGAGGACTATCTCTCCGGCACCAGCGTGGGCATCGAATTGGAAGGCCGCTATCAAAAAGGCCGCGGTTCCGTGGATGAATTCCTCGAGCTGGTGGCCATCGCCAATCCACATGCCCGGATCGTCTTCGTGCCCCCCACGCGCGTGGCCGCCGATGAGCAGGAAGATCTGCCCCTGGCCAACGCGGCCAGGAATGCCACCCCCGCCTCCGCCCTCGATGAAGCCGCCGCCCACACCGCTCTGCCCGCGGCCGAGGCGGCCGCCGGTCCCGAGGGTGTCGATCCGACGATCACGACAATTGAAAAAGATGGCGTCATTCTTTTCCCGCGCGGCACCGATGAAATGCCCCCGGAAACCCGGGAAATCCAGCCACATCCCAAGGGAATCGAGCTGGGCATCCTCATCCAGATGATGAATGACTTCGAGGCATCCAATAAGCACGGCGGAACGCTTTACAATTTCCTTCAGGAACAATTCTCGCGCATCTCACCAGCCAAGGCCTCTGAATTCTGCAAAATCACCGGCTGTCACAGCCGCACCAAAGTCTCCGATCTGGAGCCGCAGCAGATTGAAGCCCTCTTCAAGGCATTTCAGGAAGCCAAACTCCCGCCGCCTCCCACGGATTGCCTCGCCCCCATCGGCGTTCGCCAGATGCTGGCCGGAATGCTCAAGGGCGTGAAAGCCGAATTCTACGCCGCCAGTTCCCGCGAGCCCGAAGTCTATCGCGGCCGGCCCTTCCAAATCGAAGCCGCCATCGCCTTCGGCGGCGAACTTCCCGCCGACGACACAGCCCGCGTCATCCGCTTCGCCAACCGCGTCCCCCTGCTCTTCCAGCAATCGGCCTGTTCCAGTTTCAAAGCCTGCGTCGAAACCAGTTGGCGCAACTACAACCTCTCGCAGCCGCGCACTTCTCTCCCCCAGGGCCCGCTGGTGATCATGATTCACATGGCATCGGTCTGGGTCCCTTTCACCAGCGAATCAAAGGAAGCGATCGCCGACTATGATGAGATTCGCAAGGAAATGAAGCTTGCCCTGATGGAATGCGGCCGAAAGCTGGGCACCTATCTTCGCAAACGCCACCGCATGCAGCGTGAGGCCGCCCGCCGAGACGTTTTCGAGCGCTACATCGGCGAGATTTCCAAGGCCGTCAACGCCATCAACGGAACCGACGCCAAAAAGCTCTACGACGCCCTGCTCAAGGAAGCCCGCAAGCGCACCGCCATCGCCGATTCCCAGCTCGATGATGAGGGTAAGACGATCAAGAAGGATGAGGTTGAGGAGCTCAAGAATGATGAGGGGGTGGTGCTGGTGGAGTCGCGGGCGGCTCAGGTGGCCGAAGTTCAGCCGCAGAACACTGAAGCCGCTCCTGGCGAACGTGATAATGATGACTCAAACCTGGTGCGCCTCAGCAGTAAGAAAAAAAACAGGAAAAAGCCATCTGGTGGAGAAGATGGATTGTTCTAATGAGTTGGCCAGGGGCGCTATAATGGGAATGGCCTCGTGATACCAACCTTCGACAAAAATGGCTACCTTCCGCCGGGGATTCATGCGGCGACCATGGACGAGATCGAAGCGACATTCGGCAGTGGCAGCGAGATTCGGCGCGTGCAGATGAATTCGCTGCGCTGGCTGATGGAATTGGTGGGCGAGGCCTCGGTTCTTAGGGTCGTATTGAACGGAAGCTGGGTGACGAGTGAACCTGAGCCTGCTGATATCGACTGCGTTTTGCTCGCGGGCCCCGATTGGGGGAAAAGTCCGGAGGTCGAGCAGCAACTCCAGGATGGATTGCCGTTCATCAGTCCTCAGATAGGAAACGAAGCTGTGTTCGATTCCTTTGTAACTCGGATCTTTTCGTCCGATCGGGCATACCAGCAAAGGGGAATGATCGAGGTGATTCGATGAGTATCTCAAACCAGCTCGAACTCGAATCCAGTCTTGGCAAACTAGCGGTGCTGGAAAGGGACGCCCAGAAATTTGCGGCGATGGAGCCGAACGAGGCGCTCCGAAGGGCAATGCGAATCACTCTTGGCCGGCTCATCAATCAGTTTAAGGAGGAAATTGGTCGCTATCAGGCAGGTTCCCGAGGCGATCCCTTTGCGCATCGAGCGCTCCAAAACGAGGAGCAGGCAAACAACACGCGTCGGAAATTGGCGGCGCTGGAGTCACTGCTGGCAAAAACACCTTCCGCCGGGAGGGGCAACGCAGATTGCGCCTCGATGTCATCGCTCCGCCGGATGCGCAATGAGCTGAAGGAGCAGCTTCTGACCTATGAAGTCAGATCACGGCAGCTAACGACTCATCAACGCTAGCAAGAGATTCAAACAGTAAACAAGGACCGAAATGGCAAAAAAGAAACCCCAATCCACCGATCGTGTCAACAAACGCATCCGCGAGCGCGACAAAGTCACGCTCGGCAAGGTCGTCGATCTGGCCGACAACGTCGCCACCTGCGCATTCAAAGGCCGCGACATCTCCCTGCCCATCCCGCAACGCACCCGCTCCAACACCCTCTGGAACAAAAAGCGCGGCATCCTTCAGATGGGCGATGCCAAGGCCAATCGCGAGCTGTTCAACCTGAATCAGGCCAAGCAGTTCATGCAGACCGTCCTTCATGGCAACAGCATCAAGGAGCTGATCAAGGCCGAAAAAACCCTCAGCCTGCGCGGCATGTTTTATAAGGCGCTGCACACCATCGCCGGCGCAAACTCTGAAAAGACTTTCGCCGACCAGGATGAATCCGACTGCATTCTCGAAGATCTGGAGGTCGCCCTGGGCGCTCTCCGCGAAGAGCTTCACGTCTACGCGAAAAAACGCGGCACCATGGTCGGCAACATCACCATCGTCGATACCGGCGACGAGATCGATTGCCGCCGCATGGGCTCCGGCGGTTATGCCGTCCCCTCGATCACCGAACCCGACGTCCTCCAGTTCAAAAAGTGCGAGGCCAAATTCGTCCTCCACGTCGAAAAAGACACCGTCTGGGGCCGCTTCAACGAAGATCGATTCTGGGAAAAACACAACTGCATCCTCACCGAAGGCTCCGGCCAGCCCCCGCGCGGCGTGCGCCGCCTCCTCCGCCGCCTCAACGAAGAACTTGGCCTGCCCATCTATTGCCTGCTCGATTGCGATCCCTGGGGGCATTACATTTATTCCGTCATCAAGCAGGGCAGCATCTCCCTCGCCTTCGAATCCGAGCGGCTGGCCATCCCCGACGCCCGCTACATCGGCATCCGCTCCAAGGATTACGAGGAGTGTGAGCTATCTGACGATGTGCAGGTCGAGCTCAGCGACACCGACCGCAAGCGCGCCAACGAAATCGCCGCCTATCCCTGGTTCAAAGACAATAAAGTCTGGCAAAAGGAGATCGCCAAAATGCTCTCCAACGGCTTCAAAATGGAAGTCGAATCGCTCATCACCAAGGACATCAGCTATGTGACCGAGGAATACGTTCCCCAGCGGCTGAGCGATAAGGATTGGCTGGATTGACGGGATCTGACCATGATCCTCATCATCAATGACCGCCGATCTCTTCCGCGAATCCCTGCGATGTGGCGCGTGTGCTACTGACCCGTCCAGCCTATAATGAGCGATCACCGCAGCGACGCGGCTGAAGGGATCGTGGAGATAAATGCTATGACCGTGAAAAATGACGAGGAACTCGCCAATACGGAACGCAAGCTCGCAGAGTTGGACAGCTTGATTTCCAGCAGACGGAACAATGCAGCCGCGGCGGGGAAGGTGGAGATTCAATCGTTGACGGGGCTTGCCAATGAGCTGCGGGAAGAGATCGCCCGCTACAAGGCCTCTTCGCAGCGCGAGGCGGCCAGGCGTTAGTCCATTTGCGGGCAACGGGGACATTACCAATGGGCAAGTTCCTAAGAGCGCCACGTGATTCCCGCCTCTGGCTGATTGTACTGCTGGCGATGCTGGGCGCGTGCGATCGCGACACATCAGCACAACGGCCAGCCACGCGGCCTGCAAATAATTTGCCCGGCTTCCTGGCGCGCCTGACACCAATCAATGCAAATGGGGACACCTCAAAACAAGCGAAAGCCATCGTCTGTCTCTTCACCCGCACCGACTGCCCCATCTCCAACAGCTATGCCCCCGAAGTCCGCCGGATGCATGAAAAGTTTTCAGCGCAGGGTGTCAGTTTCTATCTGGTCTATCCTGACGCCGATGAATCGGCCCAGATGATCGAGAAACATCTGAAGGACTATTCATATCCGTTCGGCGCTCTCCGCGACCCCGGACACGAGCTGGTAAAATTGGCCGGAGCCAAAATCACTCCCGAGGCGGCCGTTTTTGATGCCGGTGGCAAGCTGCTCTATTGCGGGCGGATCGACGACCGCTATATCGATTTCGGCAAAGCGCGATTGGCTCCCACTCAAAAGGACCTCGAGCAGGCGCTGCAAACGATCCTCGCCGGTAAGCC
>JBGPEF010000003.1:0-36393 GCA_041482675.1 Tepidisphaeraceae bacterium
AAAAGTCCCCGCCCCAACCGCCAGTGATAACGAAGAGTGGACCGAGGTCCTCAAGCTCCTCGCCAAGTGCTACAAGGCCGATCCCAATCGCTGGCACAAAGTGGCCGGCGATTGCCAGGGCGTCAGCGAAGAAACCACCACCGGCGTGCATCGCCTCTACGAAATGCACAAGCAGGGCAACCTGCTCTTCCCCGCCATCAACGTCAACGACTCGGTCACCAAATCCAAATTCGACAATCTCTACGGCTGCCGCCATTCCCTCATCGACGGAATCTTCCGCGCTACCGACGTCATGCTCAGCGGCAAGGTCGCCGTGATCTGCGGCTACGGCGATGTCGGCAAGGGCTGCTGCCAGTCCCTCAAGGGCCAGGGCTGCCGCGTCATCGTCACCGAGATCGATCCCATCTGCGCCCTCCAGGCCGCCATGGAAGGCTATCAGGTCCTCACCCTGGAAGACGCCGTCGCCTCGGCCGACATCTTCATCACCGCCACCGGCAACCAGAACATCATCACCGCCGATCACCTCTCCCGCATGAAGGACAAGGCCATCGTCGGAAACATCGGACACTTCGACAACGAGATCGACATGGCCGGCCTCAAGAAAGTCCGCGGCATCAAAAAAACCAACATCAAGCCCCAATACGACATGTGGACCTTCCCCGACGGCCACAGCGTCCTCATCCTCGCCGAAGGCCGCCTCCTCAATCTCGGCTGCGCCACCGGCCATCCCTCGTTCGTCATGTCCACCAGCTTCACCAATCAAACCATCGCCCAGATCGAGCTGGCCACCAACAACGACAAATACGAAAAGAAAGTTTACGTCCTCCCCAAACACCTCGACGAAAAAGTCGCCCGCCTGCACCTGGACAAGCTGGGCGTAAAGCTGACCAAACTGACCAAACAACAAGCCCAATACATCGGCATCGCCCCCGAGGGCCCGTACAAGAGTGAGCATTATCGCTATTGACGTCGCCGTAAGTTCAAATGCCCGACTCCCTGGTCAACCTCCTCGATCGCGCCTTCCACAAGCGCTCCTGGCACGGCGCGAATCTGATGGGAACGCTCAGAGGCGTGCACGTCCGGCAGGCGAAAAAGCGAGTAAGCGGCCGGAAGACAATCTGGGAACAGCTTCTTCACGCGGCCTATTGGAAGAATGTGGTAATCCGGACGCTCTCCGGCCAGAGCGCACTGGAGCGAAAAGGCAGCAACTGGCTGACCATGCCCAAGCCCGGCAATGAGAAGCAATGGAAGAGCGACCTTACGATGCTGCGGGGGTTGCATGAACGATTGAAAGAGGTCGTGCGAAAGAAGGCAGGGAGATTGAGCGAGAAGGAAGTGTGGTTAATTCAGGGGGCGGCGTTTCATGACATTTATCATGCGGGCCAGATCAAGCTCTTGAGAAGAATGATGAGCACTGGGAAGATCTAGCTCCCCTCCAGAACCGTTAAGAGCTTGTCAAGCACTTCCTCGACGATGGCAACGGGTGCAACCGCGACAAATTCCATCTCACGCTCGCGATAATCAACCTGTCTGACAGCATCGGAGATGATAAAGCTGCGTACGTCGCCGACACCGCTCTTGGGAGGCAAAAGGCCGGCGGGCAATTCGATCTCCCACGCCCAACCTCTGGTTCGGCTGGTGATTGGGCAAACCAATGCCATTCGAGCCTGCCGATTGTATTTCAATGGGCTCAGGACGATTGCATAATGCCTCTCCGCCATCTCATGCCCGGCCGAGGGTGAGAAATTCATGTGCACCAGATCGCCACGATTTGGAGTGTAGGTGCGGTAGCTCACAGGATTTCTCTGCCGACTGGCCTGTCTCGATCAAGCTCACGATGGGCACTGCGGCCTTTACTGGCACCCAGGAGCCCGGTCAGGGTGTAGCGGCGGCGCCTTTTTGGGCGAATGGTTAGAAGTCCGCCGCTGGTGTCAAATTCGACCTGGGTGCCATTGCGCAGCTTCACCTGGTCTGCAATGGCTTTGGGCACGCGAATTCCGAGGCTGTTTCCCCATTTTTGCACTGTTGGCATCACTTCACCTCGTCTTTACGTATATACGATGAATATACCGAGAATGTCAATCCCCTGATGGGGTGGGTCAGTGGTATTGGATGAAAACTGGACCTAATGGGATTAAAAAGAGACAATCATATCTCAGCACAGGGGTGCGGCTTTGGCGGAGTTTTTCAAATCACCGTGGATGTGGCTGACGCTGGTGCCGGTGGCGTTTTTTGTGCTGCTGTTCTGCACGGCGATTTTTGAACACAGTTTGATCCGGCCGTTTGTGCCAGCGCCGGATGATGAGAATTTTCTGGCGCCTGTACAGGGAGAGCGGGATCCGCAGAGCATCGCAGGACTGCCGCGTGCATCACAGGTATCCGATTACGTGGCCACGATGAGCGCTGGTATTCATGCAGCGGGTTTTGTGTATCACGCACTGGTAGCGCATGCGAAAGCGCCGCGAATTCAAATATTGGCAACGTTGTGGATGTCTCCGGATCGACGGATGATCGTCAGCAGCGGTTCGGGGACTGTTCTGAAGATGGCGTCGTATCAGACGCAGATTTATACGCCATTGCAGGGCGGGAAATGGCTGGTCACCAGCGACAATACTGGAGCGGGGGATCCATCACGGCAACTCAAGTACAAACGCGTCGTCAATGTTTTGTTTCCGCAGTTGCTGGAAGCACACCTGAAGCAGGTGGCGAAATATGGGCCGCAGGTGAAGCAGTTTTCAGAAACTAACGCCATGGATGCACTGTTCGCACTGTATGACGAGCATGTTCAATTGATGGTCAAGAGAGGTTTGGCCAGGTATCTCAATGCAGAAAAGACGCGGTGGAGCTATACCCCCTTCGCGGGACTGCTGGTGTGCGTCGGGTTTTTTGAACAACTGGGCGGCGCGATGTTGCAGTTCTGGCGAGTGCAGCGAAAACCGGTTGCCTCGCCGGAATTGAAAACACCAATAATGACTCGAGTCTAGAGAGCGACCAGCCGCATTTCGCCCGAAATGGGATCAAGCAACAGAGCCGAGCCGGCTGCGCCGCCAAAAAGTGGACCAGGGTTGAGCACTCGGGTGCGGCCGACGACGTGGTCTTCGACGGCCAGGGCGTGCCCGCAGAGGAGGTAGTCGTACTGCTGCTCCTTGAGCAGTTGGTGCAGGAGCTTCTTGTCATCGCCGTGGGTGATGATGATGCGTTTGTCGGCGAATTCGAGCTCGCCCATGATGCCCAGGCATTTGATCTCGAGTTTGTAGCTGTAGCGCATCAGACCGGTGCGGTCGTGGTCGCGGTCGCCCCAGACGAAGACACCGCCGACCCGGGCGATGACGTCCAGCACGTGCCGGCCGCCGACATCGCCGCAGTGGACGACGGACTGGACTTCCGAGGCGGCGAAGACTTCGACAGCGGCCGCTGCCGCGTCTGCCCGTCCGTGGGTATTGCTAATGACCCCCAACATCCAATTTTTTCTCCAAGAATCAGGCGGGGCATTCTAGAGGGGATTGGCGAAAATGCGAGGGGGGAAGAGGGACCGCGGATGAGGTGAATCAATGTCGATGCGAGTAGATCACCCAGATGCTTCAGCTCTGACCGGCAGGGGCATTCCGCCTTCATCCCGCATTAACGAACCAGAGGGCGTAATCATGCAGAAGTTGGTGGTTGGGCGATTTTTCGTCGATGACTTCCAGTTCCGCCAGGCCGAGGACGAACACTTTGCCGTCGGAAATTCGCCGTACGTGGGCGCAGATATCCTCGCCGAAGAGCATCCATATTGAGCCGCCATCGCGGTCAACTCCGAGCAATTCGAAGAGATCGGTATACGAAGGCTGGGATTTCTTCAGCTCCTTGTATTCCCTCGGGCTCAATTCTCCCAGGACATACGGCTCTTCCCATCGGAAGTCTTCTCTGCCAGTGACCTGGCAAGGCAATTTCAGATTGGCCTGGAAGTGAGCCGCGAGCGCATCGAGGGCCGCTTCGTGGTCATCGCCTTTGTCGCCGAGGATGGCATCGATGCGGTCAACCTGATCGTAGCCGGGCGGCGGGTCAGGATCATCGGTTTCATCAAATAGCACCTGGTTTCCCTCCTCATCGGTATCCTCATCGTGCTCCTCGGGCGAGAGGAGATCATCATCGTAATCGCGGCGGGCACTCCCTTGTTTGCCGGCCCAGAAGGGCAGAACGGGCAGTCCCGGCCACGGGGAAAATCCTTTCCCTCCTCATGCGGGCAGCCAAAGTTGCCCTCGGTGACGACGATGCTCTTGACGCCGTGCCGAGCGAAGAGTTGCTTGATTTGTTCGCGGACTTTGAGATCGTTGACGACGTTGGTGCCGACAAATCGCTCGACGATGGGTACGTCGCCATCGCGAAGGATGATGCAGGCGGCGATCTTGGTGGTGGTTTTGTCGTCGGGGCCATAGTAGGCAACTGTTCCGACGGGATATTTCCCGTGGCGCAGGTCTTTGGCTTTGGCCGCGCAGCAGAATTTGTATTTATTCCCGCTGCCGCAGGGGCAGGGGTCGTAGGGGCCAATATTGAAGTCGACTGGCATGGATCGCCTCGTTACTCACAATGAATTACCCGGCTTCGCCGTCGGCTTGCAGCAACTGTGGCGACACTCGCCACTGGTGGCCGGCCGGGGCGATCACGGTGACGGACTTGCGATTGTGTCGAGCGACCACGCCGCGAATCACCTGGCCACTGGCACTTGTGAAACGGACGGATTGACCGATGCGGAACTGTATGATCCGGCCGTGCTGACGAATCTGCTGCATGAGGCGCAACCGTTCGACAATCACGTGATTGAGGTGAACCAACTCCTCTTCGGTGAGAAGTTCGAGGACGGCGAGCACCCTCGGGAGGTTGTCGGTGTCGGATGCAGGCATAGGATTGCGTCAAATTGCAATAACGCCGTCGGGTCATCCGCTTCCCGTCGGTGGGCGTTTGATCAATAATAACCCATGACACATGCCGGAAAAAAGTTTTAGACAATTTCTCACACGCCGACAGTTTTGCGGCGGAGTCGTGACGCTGGGTGCGGCGGCAATTTCGTCGTGCAGGGAGAAGCCCTATGTCCCGCCGCCGCCGGCGAAGGGGCCGAATGTTCTGCTGATTGTGGCGGATGATCTGAATAATTCGCTGGGGTGTATGGGGAACAGCGTCGTTCAGTCGCCGAATATCGATCGGATCGCGCAGCGCGGGGTGAAGTTTGAGCGGGCGTATTGCCAGTATCCGGTTTGCAATCCATCGCGGACGTCAATGCTGACCGGATTGCGGCCGGAGAAGACGGGGGTGATGACCAACGGCACACACGTGGTGCCCGATGCCAAAGATGCGCCTCTGCTTCCCAGGTTTTTGAGGGACAAGGGATATTTCACCCTACGGGTCGGGAAAATTTATCACGACAGCAAGCGGATGCTGGATGGCAAGCCGCTGCGGACCACCGATGATCCGGCCGGTTGGGATATTTCGGAGGATGAGCCGCTCAGCAATGAGGACAGCGATGAGACGGCCGCGATTAAAGAGGCGCAGCAGGGAGGAGAGCCCAGGCGGATCGCCAAACTGGAAGTGGAGGATGATGCCACCGGGGATGGGATGGTGGCGCGGCGGGTGGTGAAACTCATGGAGGAAAAGCTGGCGAAAGATCGGCCGTTTTTCATGGCGGCCGGATTTCGCAAGCCGCATTTGCCGTGGGTTGCGCCCAGGAAATATTTTGATTTGTATCCGCTGGAAAAGCTCGTGCCGCCAACATATCCGGCGGATCACATCAAGTCGCTGTTGCCGATCGCGGTGAACAAAACCGTCGGGCAGGAGGTGCCGGCGCAGCAGGCGAAGGAATTTATAGCGGCGTATTACGCGTGTGTTTCATTCGTCGATGCGCAGGTGGGGTTGATGCTGGATGCACTCCAGCGGCTGAAATTGGCGGAGAATACGCTGGTCATTCTTTTGGGGGATCACGGCTTTCATCTGGGCGATCATGGAATGTGGGGGAAGAGCACGCTGTTTGAACAGTCTGCCAAGACGCCGCTGATTATGGCCGGGCCGGGAATCAGTGCGGGCGGGGCGTGCGGCAGGACGGTGGAGCTGCTGGATATTTATCCGACGATTGTGGACCTGTGCGGATTGCCGAATCCCGGGCCGTTGCAGGGGGCGAGTTTGCGGCCATTGCTGATCAAGCCGGATTCGGCGTGGGATCGCCCGGCTTATACAGCGCTTCGGCATGATCGGATTCTGGGCCGGTCGGTGAGGACGGAGCGGTATCGGTATACGGAGTGGGATGGAGGCAACGAGGGGGTGGAGCTTTATGATTATCAGGCCGATCCAAATGAGTGGAGGAATCTGGCGAAAGATCCTGGGGCGGCGGCGATCATTTCGAATCTGAAGGGGCTTTTGAAGTGAGCGGAATGTAAACCTCGACAGTCTGTTTGTCGAGCAGGTGGAAATCGAACGCGAATTTCCACTGGGGGGATTTGCAGATTTGCGAGGCGAGGCGCGAGGCGGCCTGCATCTCTTTGGGGATTTTTTTACCTTTGAAAATGAGCAGAGCGGCCGGCTTTTCGTCGAGAAGTTTTTGCTCGGCGATTGTGGCGCTATCGTCGGGAGGAAAACCGAGGAATTTCTCATCGGCAAAGAAAGCGATGAACATTCCCTGCTGCCGGTCGGGGCTGGAGAGGGAGCCGTGGATGTCGTGTTTTTTCAGCTCGGCGGCGATGTTGCGATAAGCGGGAATGTGGCCGTCGGTGGTGGACCAATTGGAGGCGGCGGCGAGGGCGAAGGAGAGCAGGATGGCGGCGGCCGAGATGGGGCGGACCATTTTCCAGATTTTCGAGGGCGACGATGGGCCAAAATTGAGGGAGACGGTGAGGCCGAGCGTGAGGAAAAGCGGAGCCCAAACGGCAAGGAGATAGCGGGGGGTGAAAAAGACCCAGAGCATGCCGGAGCAATACAGGAGAATGGTTAGGAGAAGCCAGAGAAGCTTCCAGTGTTGATCCTGAAAGGGGATGAGGCGCGCCAGGACAAGCAGCGCGACAGCGGCGGCGGGGATGCTGAAGTACAGGCGATCGAACTGGGAGATGTTGCGGATCATGGCCCTGGCGTGGTCGGCGGCGACGTTCAACTGATGTTTGAAATAGGCGCGGCTTTGGAGAGGGGACCAATGGGGGTAGGCGATTTCGTCCTTGGTTTCGTGGCGGGTGATGTAGGGATTTTCAACGCGTCCGAAAGGGTTGGGAATCGCGGCCTGGATCTCGACGGGCCCGACGTCGGTATGGGCGTGTGCGCCGGAGGTGCTGATGGTCAGGCGGTTGTAACGCCAGGAGAGAATAGTAATGAACGGAACGGCGACCAGCAGGATGCCGACCAGGCCGCGGGCCAGCGGGAGAATGATGGAGACGGGTTTGGGTTGAGATTTCTCGAGAAGGCTGCGGAGGAAGATGGTGAGCGGGAGATGCAGCAGCGTGAAGGGAAGGGCATACGATTTGGCCAGATAGGAGAAACCGGCGATGAGCCCGGCGGCGAACTGGATTTTGGGGCGGTGAAAAAGATCAGGGTTGGTGATGAGAGAGAAATAACAGAACAGACAGGCGGCCAGGATAATGTCGGGGGTGAGCTGCCGCGCGGCAATTTCGGCGATAAAGACGGCCATCACGAAGAGCGCGCAAAGTTTCCAAACCCGGTGGATGGAGGTGAAGCGATTGAGGAATGTGCCGAAGGCGATGAGCCAGATGGCCCCCCAGAGGCAGGTGATGAGGCGGGCAGCGTGGAGCCCATCCATCCCCATTTTCATGAGCGGCGCGATGCACCAGGAGATGAGCGGGCTCCAGTAGCCGGACAGTGAGTGATAAAAATCGCCCCGGGAAATGTAGAGGGCGCGGCGGATGTAGGAGACGGCGTCGGGATTGATGCGCTCGCGGCTGGCGATGGCGAGGGGGATGACGATGGCGGCGTAGAGGACGAGAGGGAGGCCATAGTAAATGAGGTTGCGCTTGCGGCGCGGCGCGGCTTCCTTCCAATCGGCTTCCATCGCGCGCATTTTAGAGCGTCCTTGCGGGGTGTGCACGAGCGCTTAGGATTATGGACATGGCTTTCGGAATATCCCCGACCTCGATGACGCGGCGGCGATTTATTCAGACCAGCGGGGCGTGCGCGGCGTCGGTGATGCTCGGGGGCGGTGCGGCCTTGGCGCAGGCGGCGGGGAAGAAGCCGAATATCGTTCTGATCCTCGCGGATGATCTGGGGTATGGCGATTTGGGGTGCTATGGAGCGACGGATACGGCCACGCCGAATATCGATGCGCTGGCGGCGGCGGGGATTCGATTTACCGATGCTTATTCGTGTGCGCCGCTCTGCTCGCCAGCGCGGGCGGGGATGTTGACGGGGCGCTGCCCGCAGCGATTTGGGTTTGAGTTCAATCCGTTTCCACGATCGACGGGCGGTTGGGGATTGCCGGATTCGGAGCGATTGTTCAGCGAGGACCTGAAGGCGGCCGGTTATGCGACGGGATTGGTGGGCAAGTGGCATCTCGGGCCGGGGGCGAATCAGCACCCGCTGAAACACGGGTTTGATGAGTTCTTCGGATTCATTGGTGGCAAGCACCGGTATCTTGAGGAGGGCCGGAAGGACCCGAACAGTCCGATTCTGCGCGGGATGGAGGTTGTGGAGGAGAAGGAATATTTGACGGAGGCATTCACGCGCGAGGCGGTGTCGTTCATTGAGAGAAATCGCCAGCGGCCGTTTTTTCTGTATCTGGCGCCCAACGCGGTACACGTGCCGCTGCAAAAGCCGCCCGAGAAATATTTGAGCCGGGTTGCCAAGATCGCGGATGAGCCGCGGAGGATTTTTGCGGCGATTCTGGCCGCGCTGGATGATCAGGTGGGGGCGGTGAAGGGGAAGCTGAAGGAGTTGGGATTACTGGAGAACACGCTCATTATATTTATGAGCGACAACGGCGGAGCGATTGGGCCGTCGAAGAATGTGGAGCTGCGCGGCGTGAAAACGGACTTGTTTGAGGGGGGAATTCGAGTGCCGATGATTTTGAATTGGGCGGGGAAGATCAAGGCCGGGGTTGATGCGGGGCTGGCGAGTATTCTGGATCTGTATCCGACGTTTTTGAGTGCGGCGGGCGCGGCGCCTGGCGCGGATCGGGCGGAGTTGGATGGAATTAATCTGCTTGCCGGCAGAGCGCGGCATGAGGCGCTCTTCTGGCGATATGGGCCGGAGATGGCGGTGCGGAGTGGGAAGTGGAAGTTGGTGGGATTGAAGGATGGATCGCATCAACTGTTCGATTTGGCGGCGGATGTGGGGGAGAAAAACGATCTGGCGGAGAAAGAGCCGGGGCGGGTGAAGGACTTGCTGGCGCAGTGGAAGAAGTGGGATGCGAAGAATATCGAGCCGAAGTGGGCGGGATATCAGAAGAATGAATAGACGCCGTCAACGGCGCTGCATGAATTGCTTCGATGGGGGCGGATTCTATACTTACCGGCCCTATGCTTCCAACCAGTACACGCGTTTCCATTTCCAGCGCCGCCGCGTTGCCGCCCAGCGCTGATGCGGTGGCGATTTTCATCGAAGAGAAGGCGAAAGTGTTTGATGGTGTAGCGCTCTCGAGCGCGGAACGGAGCGCCGCCCAGCGGCTGATCGCGGCCGGAGTGGCGCGCGGCAAGGCGAAGGAGGTGGCGGCCGATCTGGTCGAGGGTACAGGCAAGAAAACCAGGCACTTGATGCTGGTCGGCATCGGCCGGCGCGAGAAGGTGACGACCGAGACGATTCGACAGGCCGCGGGAGCGCTCGCAAAGTCAGCGCGAAGGCGGCGCGTGAAAAATGTGGCGATCATCGTGCCGGTGGCGGCCGGGAGATTGCCGGCGAGCAGCGCGGTCGAGGCGATCGTGAGCGGGTTTTTGCTGGCGAGTTTCAAGTATGAGGAGCACAAAGGGACGGCCAGTAAAAAGAATGAGGGCGATGAGGAAGAGGCGCAGGCCGTGCAGGTGACCCTCGTCGGCAGCGCCAAGCAGCGAAAGGCGACTGATGCGGCGATCAATCGAGCGCGAATCATCGCCGATGGGCAGAATTTTGCCCGGACCATCGCCTCGCGGCCGGGCAATGAGATCAATCCGCCATCGCTGGCGAAGGTGGCGCAGCAGTTGGCGAAGGAGGCAGGCTTGAAGACCCGGATTCTCGACGAGCGGGAACTAAAGCGGCTGGGAATGGGCGGAATTCTGGCGGTGGGAGCGGGCAGCACGCTGACGCCGCCGCGGATGATTGTTCTGGAGTATCGGCCTAAGTCCGGAGCGAATGGGCGCGGAAAGAATTCGCGGCCGTTGCTGGTCGTTGGCAAGGCGATCACATTCGATACCGGCGGCATCTCCATCAAACCGGCCGACAAGATGGGGAAGATGATTTTCGACAAGTGCGGCGCCATGGCGGTGCTTGGCTTGATGTATGCCGTGGCGAAAATGAAGCTGCCGATTGGCGTGGTGGGTATCTTAAGCAGCGCTGAGAATCACATCAGCGAGTCGGCCTATCGCCCGGGGGACATTCTCAAAATGTACAACGGCGTGACCGTCGAGGTGACCAACACCGATGCGGAGGGGCGCCTGGTTCTGGGCGATGCACTGGCGTGGGGAATCGAGACCTACAAGCCGGCCGCCGTGCTGGATCTGGCGACGCTGACGGGCGGCGTGGTGGTTGCACTGGGCAAGTCGATGGCCGGGGTGATGGGCAATTCCAACGCGCTTTTTGCGGAGGTTCAGACCGCGGCGGATCGAGCCGGTGAGAAGATCTGGCGGCTGCCGATTGGCGACGATCAGCGCGAGCTGATGAAGTCGGATTTTGCTGACATCGTCAACTCCGGCCCGCGCGAGGCGCATCCCCTTCAAGGCGGCGCGTTTCTCTCCTATTTCGTGCCACAGGACAATTCGGTGCCGTGGATGCATCTGGACATTGCCGGCGTGGCCGATACCGAGAAGGAATTGCCGTATTACGCGAAGGGTGCGACGGGCTGGGGGGTGAGGACGCTGGTGGAGTGGGTGAGCGAGAGGGCGGAGGAGAAGTGAATGGGATCGAGGCATGTTCTCCAAACAAATCACCATTGACGCAGAACTTCGCCTGGTGGAGGCCAGACACCTGGAGGATCTGTTTGCGCTGGTCGATCGGAATCGGCTGTATATTCGGCGGTGGATGCCCTGGGTGGACGGAACCAAAAGTGTCGAGGATGTGAAAAAGTGGCACCAGGGGGTAATGGAGCAGATGGCCAAAAACAACGGCTTTCAGGCCGGCCTGTGGCATCAGGGAACGCTGGTTGGCATGATCGGATTTCATGCGATGGACTGGACGCATCGCAAGACGTCGATCGGGTACTGGCTGGATGAAGCCTCGCAGGGCAAGGGGTTAATGACAGCCGCGTGCCGCGCCATGACCCGCCATGCGCTGGGCGAGTTGAAGTTGAATCGAGTGGAAATTCGCTGCGCGCCGGGCAATCAGAAGAGCCGCGGAATCCCCAAGCGGCTGGGATTCACCGAGGAGGGCCGATTGCGTGAGGTGGAGTGGCTGTACGATCATTTTGAGGACCACATGGTTTACAGTCTGCTGGCCGCTGAAGCTGAGAGGCTGGGATGACGGAGACATTTCTGGTTCTCCTCGCCACGGGGGTGATGCTGGCGGCGGTGATTTCGGATCCAAAAGAAGTGACGGTTAATTGGCTGCGGCTTGCGGGAATTATTGCGCTGGCGCTGGCTGCCCTGTCGGTCTATTTTTTTTCGCGGCGCCCAGAGGCGGCACGGGGACAGTGGGCGCTTTATGGCATTTTGTTCGTCTCGATTCTGGGTCAGATCGGCGGGATTCATTTACCGATTGCCGCGATTGGGCGGCCCTTCGCACTGGCGGCGGCGGTGTGCGGCGTAGTCCTGGGGGCGCGGCTGGCGGTGGCGGATGCGCGGGGTGTTGCATTGGTCAGCGCGGCCGGAATTGCCGCCATGAGCGGAATTGCCCTCATGGATATGCTCCTGGGTCACGCGTACCTCACCGCATCGCGGATGACCATGCGGCCGTTCATCCGACTTCATCTGGCGCTGGCCGCCGCGACGTTGCTTCGCGCAGTTTGCGCAATCGCCATTGCGATGCTGATGCTGCGCCTGCGGCCGATTGAGCTGTTCTGGGACCGATTCGGCCTGTTCGTCATCACGCGCTGGCTGGTCGGGCTGGCGATTCCGGCGATCTTCATTTATATGGCCTATGACTGCATCCGGCGGCGGGCGACACAGTCGGCAACCGGGATTCTGTATGTGACCGGGATATTGATTTTCATCGGTGAAATTATTTCCCTCTACCTGCTCCGCGAAACGCGGCTGCCGTTTTGAATATGCCCCAAATCCCCCCACCGCCGCCGCCGTCGCCGCTTTCGGCCTGCCCGGAATGCGGGTGCCGGGATCTGTTTATGCGCAAGCGATTCCCACAGAAACTTGGCCTCGCGCTCGTGATCGCGGCCGGCGCGGCATTCCTAATTCTGGCCGCGCGGCCAAGGACATTCTATCTCGGCGCCGCCATTCTCGTGGGCGTGGTGATACTCGACTTGATTCTTTATCCATTCGTCGGGAAGACAACGGTCTGCTATCGATGCCGCAAGGACTTTCCGCAAACTCCCATCAATCCGGAGCACAAAGGCTTTGATCTGGCCACGGCCGAAAAGTACCGCGGTCGAACATGACGTGATTCATGAGGTAGAAATGGGTATGCCCCACCTTCGAGCGATCCTTCTGTCCTCCTTTCTCGCCTCGAACCTCATGGCGGCCGACGACTGGCCGCAGTTTCGCGGGCCGAGCGGGCAGGGAACTTCCAATGCGAAGAATGTCCCGGTCCGCTGGTCGGCCACTTCCAATGTTGCATGGAATACGGAGATTCCCGGCCAGGGGTGGTCATCGCCGGTGCTGTCGGCGGGGAAGATTTATCTCACAACCGCCGTTCTCGATGGCAACATTCCCACTTCGCTACGGGCCATCTGCATCGATGCCCAGAGTGGGAAAATCCTCTGGGACAACGAAGTCTTCCATCGCCAGGCCGTGCCAAGCATCAAGCACGATAAGAATTCATTCGCCAGCCCGACGCCCATCCTCACGGCGGATCGGCTGTATGTGCATTTTGGACATCTGGGCACGGCAGCCCTGGATTTGGCCGGCAACATTATCTGGACGCAGACCGAGCTGAATTTCCCATCGGTGCACGGCAATGGCGGCTCGCCGATGTTGCTGGATCAGATGATGATCTTCAACTGCGATGGGGCCCGCAATCCGTTCATCGTCGCGCTGGATGCGAAGAGCGGCCAGGTGAAATGGAAAACCCCACGAAATACCCCGTCGCGGGCGATGTTTTCATTCTCCACCCCTCTGGCGATTGACGTCGATGGGATGACCCAGATCGTCAGCCCCGCCAGCGGAATCGTCGCCGCGTATGATTCGGCCAATGGAAAAGAAATCTGGCGAGTCGGATATGGGCTCGGTTATTCAGTGGTCCCCCGGCCGATTTATTCGCGCGGATTGGTGCTCCTCAGCTCGGGTTTCGACAACCCCGTCGTCTATGCCATCGATCCCAAGGGCGCCAAGGGCGATATCACCGCCACGAATGTTGCGTGGAAGGAGAAGAAAGCCGCGCCATGTACTGCATCGATCGTGGCCGAAGGCGATGAGGTGTATTGGGTTTCCGACGGCGGAATCGCAGCCTGTGCCGACGCCAAGACCGGAATGATCCACTGGACCCACCGCCTGGGCGGCAATTTCTCCGCCTCGCCCGTGGCGGCCGAGGGGCGGGTTTATTTCCAGAACGAGGCGGGCGTGGGATACGTCGTAAAGGCGGGGAAAAGTTACGAGCTTCTGGCAGAGAATGATTTGGAGGAGAGGTCGCTGGCGTCGTATGGCGTGAGCGATGGATCCTTGTTCATAAGGACTGAGAATCATCTCTGGAGAATCGCGGCCGAGAAGTGAAGATTTTGTCCGGCACAGCCGGACCTACTTGAACAATCGCGGCGCAAAATCACAAAGAGCCCTCCGCCACGTCTGCCATTCATGCCCCGTCCCCTGCGACTCGATGAACGCGGCCTTGATCCCGGCCTGAGTAATCGATTCGTGAACCGCCTTCACCGAGTCATGAATTTGCGTCTCGCCGGTCCCCGCACCCATCCACAGCAGCCGCACCTTCTTATTGAACTCCGACGGATCATTGAAGACGCCGCCGTAGGACGTCTTGAGCTCGAAGTTGCGCATCGGCGCACTGAATGCTCCGATGTAAGAAAATTGGTCCAGGTGCGTCAGGCCAACTTGCAGGGTCTGCATCCCGCCCATCGACAATCCCGCCATCGCGCGATGCTCGCGGTCGGCGATCGTGCGATATCGTGAATCGATCGTCGGAATGATCTCCTCCATCAGCACCTCGCCAAATGCATTGGCCGTGCTACCGGCTTTCGTCGCATATCCCCGGTCCATCACCACGATCATCGGCATCGCCTTCTGCGCTGCGATCAGGTTGTCCATGATGAAACTCATCTTCCCCTGCTTGTGCCAGCCGCGCTCGTCCTCGCCCGCACCGTGCTGGAGATAGAGCACCGGATATCGCCTGCCTGATTCGACCTCATACTCCGCCGGCGTGTACACATATGCCCGCCGCGGGACAGAGGTGATCTTCGAGTGATACCAACAGATGCGCACCTGCCCGTGGGGCACATCTTTGGCCTCATAGAAGCCGCCTTCCTTGTCGGGAATTTCAATCCCGCTGGTCTGCTTACCCCACCCGAAATAAGTTTCCGAGCCGGGATCATTCACCGCCAATCCATCCACAACGATCCAGTAATAATGAAATCCCGGCGCAGCCGGCGGAATCGTCACATCCCAGTTTCCATCCTCCGCCTTGACCATCGGGAAAGGCCCCTTGCCCAACCCATCTCCTCCAGGCCGCACTTCGACTTTCCTCGCATCGGGTGCCTTGATCCGAAAGCTGACGCGAAGGTCCGGATGCACCCGCGGATATTGCGCGCCGGGAACATTGGATGCCGCAGCGGCCGACTCATCGGCGGCCAAAAGGGCGTTGGTAATTCCAATTACCAAAAACACGGAAATTATCGAATAGATTCGAGTGCTCATGTCCGCGATAATACCGGCCTCTTGATGACTCGTCGAAGAATCCTCTGTGCGCCGGAACCACTGACGCCTGGCAGGCACGATTAGATCTGGGAACGAACGCCCTCATCATCCGCACCGCCGATCTCCCCACCGTCACCAACCAGATTCGCGACGGCCTCGACGCCAGCGGCGGAATCATCAGCGGCATCACCGATCCCAACCTCCGCCTCGCCGCCATCCGCAACGGCTCCCCCGGCGCTCCGCTCTATACCGACTTCGGCCCAATCTCCGCCCTCACCGGCGGCGAAGCACTCCTCAGTCCCGCCCTCATCGGCGACCTCAACCTCGACAACACCGTCTCCATCGCCGACTTCATCGACCTCTCCACCCACTTCGGCCAGACCAACGCCACCTGGCAGGATGGCGACCTCAATTACGACAACCAGGTCAGCATCAGCGACTTCGTCGACCTCGCCGCCCATTTCGGCCAGATCTACTCCGCACCAGCTCCCGCCGAAATGAATTCCTCCGCCTCCGTCCCCGAGCCAAACACCCTCGCCCTCTTCGCCATCGCCGCATTCTCCCTCGCCCATCGCCGCGGCCGGCAGCGCCACAAAAAATATTGAATTTCATCACCGCCGCCATCACCGCGGTATTCTCCTCCAGAATGATCCATCATCTTGCCGTCATCTTTATGCTATTAATAATGGCCCGCGCGGGCGGTGGCGTATTCCGGTTTCCGGCCTCCAACGGGCCACTTCACACAAACGCGGCGATTGCGAACCAGAATGCCTAACTGGATCAGGCCAAACCTCCTCTTCTCAGCATGGTCAAGTCTGCTGCTGGCGGGATGCGTCAGCTATCACCCCCAGCCAATTTCACCCGAAAAATCAGCCGCCGAATTCGAGTCCCGCACCCTTCTCGACAGCGGCCTCAAAGCCTACCTCGAAAAAAACACCAGCCACGAAATCACCCCCTGGCCACCGGAATCATGGGATGCCCAAACCCTCACCCTCGCCGCATTCTATTACAACCCCGATCTCGATTTGGCCCGCGCCAAAGCCGGCGTCGCTCGCGCGGGCGTGATCACCGCCGGCGAGCATCCCAATCCCACTCTCTCCTTTGCCCCCGGCCGCAATACCACAACTTCCGGCGCATCTCCCTGGATCATCACCAGCGCCCTCGACTTCCCCATCGAAACCGCCAACAAGCGCGGCTATCGCCTCGCCAAAGCGCGTCACGATGCCCAAAGCGCCCAGGCCAATATCCTCAGCACCGCCTGGGATGTCCGCACCCGCCTGCTCCGCACCCTGCTTGACCAGATCGGCAGCACCCGCACCGTCGAAATCCTCAAGCGCCAACAATCTTCCCAGGAAGAAATCGTCAGACTGCTCGAGCTTCAACTCCGCCAGCCCAACGCCGGCATCACCGCCCAGCAGGTCACCCAGGCCCGAATCACTCTCCGCGGCACGCGCCTGGCCGTTCTCGAGGCCGAGCGCCAACGCGTCGAAGCCCAGGCTCATCTCGCCCAAGCCGTGGGAATCCCTCTGGCCGCCCTGCGCGACATTCCCGTTGCTTTTGATCTCTCCACCGAATTGCCCAACGCCATGGCCTCAGACGAAGCGCGCCGTCAGGCCCTTCTAACCCGCGCCGACGTCCTCGGCGCATTGGCCGATTACGAAGCCACCCAAAACACCCTCCAACTCGAAATCGCCAAACAATATCCCGACATCAACCTCGGCCCCGGATACGAATACGACCAGGGCGACAACAAATGGTCCCTGGGCCTCTCGCTCACCCTCCCCATTCTCAATCAAAATCGCGGCGCAATCGCCGAAGCCCAGGCTAAGCGCACCGAAGCCGCCATTCACTTCACCTCCCTTCAGGCCAAAGTCATCGGCGAGATCGATACCGCCTTGAGCAACTATTCCACCGCCCGCCGCAGACTCGAAACCACCCAGGAACTCCAGGCCGACATCGACAAACAGCGCAAAGCCGCCCAAAGCCTCTTTGATGCCGGCGAAATCTCCCGCATGGAACTCATCGGCCTCCAGTTGGAGCTTCAGACCAGCGAACAAGCCAGCCTCGAGGCGACCGTCAAAGCCCACCAGGCCATCAACGACGTCGAGGGCGCTCTCCAGCGCCCCCTCGATGTGCCCCAGGCCGCCCTGCTGGATAATCCCCGCCGCCAGCCAGCGGATCACACCTCATCCCACGGAGCGAACACCAAATGAAAATCATTCGCGCCCTCATCGGAATCGTCCTGGTGCTCGCCTTGGCCGCCGGAACCTGGATCGTCCTGTTCCATTCCGACTGGTTCAAGCGCTCCACCGCCGAGGAGGAGGAAAGGCCGGTCGAAACCGACGTACCGGTGAAAACCACCACCATCACCCGCGCCACCCTCCGCCGCTATGTCGATGGATATGGAACCGTCATCCCCGCGCCCCCACTCGACGGAAAACCCGCCGGTGGCGCAACCCTTTCTTCCCCAACCGCCGGCGTTGTCTCATCCATCCTCTGCTCTCCCGGCCAGCGCGTCGAAGCAGGCGCGCCCCTCATCCAACTCGATGACCGCCTCGCCAAAGCCATGGAAGCACAAGCCGCCGCCGCCCTCGATTCCGCCAAGGCAACCCTCGCCAAACTCAACGCCACCCCCCGCCCCGAACAACTCGAAGTCGCCCAGCTCACCGTTGACAAAGCCCGCGCATCGCTCGACCTTGCGCAAAAAAATTATGACCGGCAAAAAAGCCTCCCGCCCGAAGTCGTCTCCCCCAAAAGCCTCCAGCAGACCGAACTGGAACTCAGCGCTGCCATGGTCGATCTGAAGACCGCCGAAAAACAGTTCGCGCTGCTCAAGGCATCCCCCACCCCCGAAGAACGCGCTGAAGCCAGCGCCAAGGTCCACGAAGCCGACCGCGCCCTCGCCGTAGCCCAGACTCAGCGCGCCATGCTCAGGATTCAAGCCCCCATGCCCGCAACCGTTATCCGCGTCAACGTCAACCTCGGCGAGGCCGTCGATGCGACGAAGGTCCTCGCGGAAATCGCCGCCCTGGATCGACTCGTCCTCAGCGTCGTCGTTTCGGCCACCGAACTCCGCTCCCTGAAAGTCGGCATGCCCGCCGAGATCCAGATCGCCGAACATTCCGCGGCATCGCCTGCAACCACCCCCGCCACACAACCCGCCGCCGATGCTTCCGAAACCGCATCAGCAAAAGGCGCCATCCTGTTGATCGGCTCCGGAATCGATCCCAAAACCGACACCGTTCCCGTCTGGATCAAAATTCCCCAGGACGCCGCCATGCTTCCCGGCCAATTCGCGCGAGTGCGAATCGTCGCCGAAGAACACGCCCAGACCCTCGCCGTCCCCGACGAAAGCGTCGTCACCGACCCCCAAGGCCACACCGTCGTCGCCCTGCTCAAAGGCGATAAGGCCATCCAAACCCCCGTGCAAGTCGGCCTGCGCGATCGTGGCCTGGTCGAGATCAAATCCGCCGACTTAAAAGAGGGCGATGTGGTCGTCACCGCCGGCGCTTACGGCCTGCCCAAAGAAACCAAAGTACACATCATCGCCCCCTAGCCCCAATTCACACATCGCCCCCATCCACCACCATGCAAAGCGACTCACCGCCACACCAGCCTCCGAAACGGACCTCCCTCATCGGCCGTTTCGCCACCCACCACGCCAAGGCCATCCTCTTCATCGCCTCCGCGCTCTGCCTGGCCGGCATCTACGCCTTCACCCGAATCTCCTCCTCCGTTTTCCCTCAAACCAATTTCCCCCGCGTCGTCATCCTCGTCGACAACGGCGTCATGCCCGCCGACGAAATGGTCGCAACCATCACCCGCCCCATCGAGGAGGCGATGAAGGACATTCAGGGCTCGATCAACGTCCGCTCCTCCACCGGACGCGGCGCGGCCGAGATCAGCGTCTTCTTCTCCTGGGATGTGGACATGGTCCAGTCCGAGCTTTTCGTCCTCAGCCGCATCTCGCAAATTCGCGCCACCCTCCCCGCCACCGCGACGACATCCGTCTGGCGCCTGACCTTCTCCGCCTTTCCCATCTGTGGCATCAGCCTCACCAGCAACACCCGCAACATCACCGATCTCTGGGAAACCGCCCGCTATTCCATCAAGCCCCGCTTTCTCCGCATCCCCGGCGTCGCCCGCCTCGACCTGGTCGGCGGCCGCACGCCCGAGTTTCACATCATCGTCGACCCCACTCGTCTTGCCGCCTTGCATCTCAGCCTGCCGGACGTCAGCGCCGCAGTCGAGAAAAGCAATCTGGTCAGTTCCGTCGGGATGACCGAGGAAAATCACTCGCTCTACCTGACCGTCGTTGACGGCCGCGTCCACACGTTGGAAGAAATTGCCGGCCTCGCCATCGCCGCCACCGATGGCCGGCCCGTTCACATCCGCGATGTCGCGCAAGTGAAACGCGGTGAAGAACCGGCCTTCAACAAGGTCACCGCCGATGGCGTCAACGCCGTGCTCCTCAACATCCGCAGCCAGCCCAACGGCAACACTCTCCAGATCGCCGACGATCTCAAACGCGAAATCACCCAGCTCCACCACGACCTGCCTCCCGACATGAAACTCGCCTTCTTCTACGACCAGTCCCTCCTGGTGCGCGAATCGGTCCGCAGCGTCTGGGAAGCCATCATCTTCGGCCTGCTCCTCTCCGTGCTGATTCTCTACGCGTTCCTTCGAAACTGGGGAACTGTGCTCGTCGCCACCGTCGTCATCCCGGTCACCGTGCTGGTCACGCTCCTCGCCATGTGGCTCAGCTCCATGACTTTCAACCTGATGACTCTCGGCGGCATCGCCGCCGCCATCGGCCTGGTCATCGACGATGCCATCGTCGTCGTCGAAGCCATCTACACCAAAATGACCCACGGCATCGCCCGCGTCGCCGCCGTTCAGGAAGCCATCGGCGAAATCTTCCTCCCCCTGGTCGGCTCAACCCTCACCCCCGTCGTCGTCTTCCTCCCTCTGGCCTTCCTCGAAGGCCTCACCGGCGTCTTCTTCCGCGCGTTGGCCATGACCATGGTCGTCTCCCTGCTCACCTCCCTGATCCTGGCCATCACCGTCACCCCCGCGCTGGCCCCCTGGATCATCCGCATGAAACCCCGCCAGGACGCCGGCGGCCATTCCGACGAGGGCGGATTTCTGCTCCGTCGCGTCATCCGGCTCTACGAGTTTGGCGTTCGAACCGCCCTGCATCACCGATGGCTCACCCTCGGCTTCCTGGGACTGCTCGTCCTCAGCGGAATCATCGTTTACGGCCGGCTTCAGACCGATTTCCTTCCCGAGATCGAAGAAGGCGCCTTCGTCATCGACTACGAATCCCCCCCCGGCACCAGCCTCACCGAAACCGACCGCCTCCTCTCCCAGGCCGAGGACATTCTCCGCAAAACGCCCGAGGTCGAGAGCTACTCCCGCCGAACCGGCGCGCAGCTGGGCCTCACCATCACCGAGCCCAACACCGGCGACTTTCTGGTCAAGCTTCGCGACAAACGCGATCGCTCCACGCAGGATGTCATCTCCGAGCTGCGGGCCAAATACCATTCCGCCCTGCCGGCCATCCGCTGGGAGTTCCCCGGAATCCTCAACGACCTCATCGGCGACCTCACCTGGTCCCCGCGGCCCGTCGAAGTCAAACTCTTCTCCACCGATATCGCGTTCCTGAAAGAAAAAGCCCCCCAAATCGAGGAAATCATCAAGAAGGTCCCCGGCGTCGTAGACACATTCCATGGCCTGATCGTCGCCGGCCCCTCCATCAATCTCCACATCCGCTCCGACGATGCCCAACGCTACGGAATGGACGCCGACGATGTCGCCCGCCAGGTCAACACCGCCATGCTCGGCCAGACCGCCTCCTCGATTCTCCAGGGCGACCGCGTGATCAACATCCGCGTCCGCGTCGATCCCGCGCGCATCGATCGCATCGCCACCCTCGGCGACCTGCCCATCCGCTCCCCCACCGGCACCCTCGTGCCGCTCTCTCATGTCGCCGACATCTACACCGAACCCGGCCAGTTGGAGCTGCGCCGCGAAGACCTCCGCCAGGTCGTCGCCATCAGCGCCCGCCTCGAAAACCGCGACCTCGGCAGCGCCATGGACGAAATCCGCCAGAAACTCGCCAAGGAAATGTCCCTCCCCCCCGGAACCCTCGAATACGGCGGCCTCTATCAGCAGCAACAGGAATCCTTCCGCAATCTGATGCTGGTGCTGATCATGGCCGTGCTGCTGGTCTTCATCGTCCTGCTCGTCGAATTCCGCTCTTTCACCGAGCCCTTCGCCATCGTCGCCGGCGCGGTCCTCGCCCTGCTCGGCACGGTCCTGGCCCTCTGGATCACCCACACCTCCCTCAACATCGTCTCCTTCCTGGGCGCAATCATCGGCGTCGGCATCGTCGCGAAAAACGGCATCCTCATGCTCGACTTCGTCGATCACCTCCTGCAACAAGGCCTGTCTCTCGAAGAGTCCCTCGTCCAATCCGGCCGCCGCCGTCTCCGCCCCGTCCTCATGACCTCCATGGCCGCCGCCCTCGGCATGCTCCCCCTCGCCTACGGCATCGGCTCCGGCGCAGCCACCCTCAAACCCCTCGCCATCGCCGTCATCGGCGCACTCTGCTTCTCCGTCCTCCTCTCCCTCATCGCCACCCCCACCCTCTATTTCCTTCTGGTCCGCAAAAAACCCCCACGCCCGCCCCAGCCCGCCGAACAATCTCCCCCCTTAAGCGCATAAAAACGCCGCAAGCAAAAATGCCTGCGGCGCAAATGCCCAGGACAGGATTTGAAACAGCTCACGCTGGCCAAGTGTGGCCGCAATCGCGGCAGAGCTTGCGGCAGGGGATGAAGAGGAGGGGAAGGCCGAGGAAGAGCAGGGAGAGGTAGAGCAGACGTGGGCCGAGGGGCCGGTACCCGACGTTTCTCTTGTGGCAGCGGCCGCAGCGCCAGGGTTCATAGAGATAATGTTCGTGGGCATTATCTTGCGGAAGCGCCGTGCGCTTCTTGAGGATGGTTTGATCGTCGGCGGGCATGTTGAGGTTTAAGACGAAAGAGGGCATCGCGAACCTTAAAAATAGAGGCGAAAGGATTCGAGGTTCACTCTGGTGCAGAGCAAGCGCCGGAGGGCAGTGGCAAGTTTGCGGAGCAGCCTCGCTGCCGTTTTGCCGGCCTGAGTCGCGACTGGGAATGCAGTGTGCGTCATGGGACACCTCGCCAGATGGAACGGTTTCATGTCATCGTCTCAATGAGACAGGCGATGTGGCCTCAAGAACGAGGCGCGGGACGGGGTGTTTTTTTGTTGGGCTTTGGTGCCGCGCGATTTCCCAGAACGGGAAGGGGATGCCCTGGCATCAGGAAGTCAGGCGTTGCATGTCGGAGCTATTGAGCGCGCTGGGTGGTCGGCACTGAGGGTTGCGTAGCAGGCATTGGGCGTATCCCCGGCCCCCACACCCGGACCCCGTCGCCGGTGGCCGCGGCGAGACGGGTTCCCGAGCGGTCAAGGGCG
Organism: Tepidisphaeraceae bacterium; assembly: GCA_041482675.1. Taxonomy (GTDB): domain Bacteria; phylum Planctomycetota; class Phycisphaerae; order Tepidisphaerales; family Tepidisphaeraceae; genus JBGPEF01. Next base: position 22,614 of record JBGPEF010000003.1, read on the forward strand.
ATGCCCCAGGAACTGCGCGAGGGCAGCGGGAGTCTGAACACTTCTCTGCCGGTCCGCAGATCCCAGAGCACCAGCGGCGCCATATCGAGATTATTCCAATGGACCCCAGTCGCGGCGAGCCGGGAGTTGTCGTAGCTGAAGGTCACACGAACCGGACAGTGGGGACAGGTGAAGGTGAAAAGTTCATTCCCGGTAGCGGTGTCCCAGACTTTGACCTCTCCCTGATCCGCCCCTCCATAGAATCCGGAGGCGGAAGCGATTCGCGTCCCGTCCGGACTCAGAGCAATGCCCCAGACGCAGTAGCGGCTGCCAGAAAAGCTTCGTACTTGTTTTCCAGTGTGCGCGTCATAAAGCTCGACTTGGCCCGGTATACCGCCATACATGGCGTTGGTCCCCACCCCATACTGGTGACTGCCGCGCCCAACTGCCACATGTCTCCCGTCTCCGCTAAAGGCGATATCCCAAGCCGCAGTTGTGAGCGGCACTCTCACCCGTTCCTCGCCGGATGCGACGTCCCAGATGGTCCATTGGCCCTGGCCCGCCTGATCGCCATCGATTCCATCCTCCGCTGATGCGGCGGCAATTCGCCGACCGTCGGGACTGAACGCCAGACCGTAGATATGAGGATCAACATTCCCGGGCCGGGAAAGATTGAGTCGGCCGACAATGGCACCGCTGTTCGCTGAATAGAGTACCACGCTCCTGGCATCGTTAACCGCCAGGAGCGTCTCATCTGCGTTGAATAGAACCCGACCCTCCCTGCCTGCACGGATGCCATGCGCTTCGAACACGCGGGTGTTGTCGGCCAGGCGCCACACTGTTAGTTTCCTGCCCTTATCATTCTCCGCGACGATGGCCAATCGCCCGCCATCCCGACTCAAGGCAACATCATTAGCGGGCTCACCGGAGGTGAAGGTACCGGGACGACTCGGAGAGTCCTGAGAGTCCCAAACCTTGAGGCGACCTTCTGCGTCTCCGGAAAAGAGAAGTTTCTTGACCGGGTCATATGCAAGCGCTGAGATCGCGCCATGGCCGTAGTGGGTGAAACGTTCTTTGCCAGTGGCGAAATCCCAGGCGCGCACACTGTTATCGCCAGCCGAATAGAGGCGATCACGCTCAGGGTCAAAGAGGACAGCCGTAACCGTATCAGTGTGACCGTTGAAAGTGGCGACGGGGGCGCCGCCATGAATACTCCAGATTCGGATGCTCCGATCGGCGCTGCCTGCGGCTACACGCTTGCCATCAGGACTGATGGCCAGAGCCACGATTGCAGTGTTGCGAGGTGTTAACGTCAGCCCCGGCTCAATGGCTGGGAGGAGTTGGGCGCTTGCGAGCGCGTTAGCTGCTGGGACATCCCATAACTGTACAACTCCGGGCGCCTCTCGGCGTAGGATGGGGTGTTGGACGCTATCAGAACTGACGTGCCCCGGCTTACCACAAGCGGATAGCAATGATCGACCATCGGGGCTGAAAACGAGGGAGTTGACCTGTTCCCCAGTTTTGCCCACTCCATCTGAGCCGAAAAAAGGCGGGCGTGTCTCTTGAATCGGAATCGCCTTTTCTAAGAGATCCAAATCAAGAAAAACGAGGCGGCCCGATCTATCGCCTACCGCGAGGATTGTCGCGTCGGGGCTGAAGGCGAGAGCAGTTACATTGATGCTTTGTACTTCGCGCCCCCGCAACTCGTTTCCGGTCATCGCGTCGAGGAGCTTGATCTGTCTATCCTTCCGCGCGATTGCCAGCACCAGTCCGTCGGGGCTGAACGTGGCGCAGCTAATACCCTGGTCGCGCAGTTCAAAGACCACCTGAAAAGTGGTGGGATCGAGCACTTTCAAGAGACCCGAGGCGCAGACGACGGCCATGCGTTGTTGCTTGGCGCTGAGCGAGAGCCCCACGATCCCGCTCTTATCGATCTCCATGCTCGATAGCTCACGATGACACAGCTGCTTGAGGTAGTGCCATTCAAATGCACGCTTGTCTGTGGGGCAAGCGTCGAGCAACTCCTCCGCCTTCATGATGTTTCCAGCCGTTACCTCTCGCTCGGCCAATGCGATGTTGGTGAGGTAAGCAAAAGCTTCCGAGCGGTTCAATGCCTCCTGCTCCTCCTTCCGGGCCTGCTGGGTATCCTTCAAAGCATGCCTCAAGCGCACGCCATAGGGCACGCCCACAGATATGGCGACGATGAGCAGCGTGGCGATCACACTCACGACCGTAAGTGTGGCCAGGGCCGGCCTGCGCTTGGCCCACTTGGCTGTCCGCTGCCAGAGCGTGGCTGGGCGCGCGCTGATCAATTCTCCAGCCAGCCATCGCTCCAGATCCTCCGCCAGTGCCAGTGCGGAGGCGTAACGTTTTGCAGGTTCCTTCTCCAGGCATTTGAGGCAGATGGTCTCCAGATCGCGATCCAGCCGGGGAACCAGGGCAGAGGGTCGAGCCGGTTCCTGCTCCCTGACGAGGCGAAGCGTTTCGATTGCGGTGTCGGCCATGAAGGCCGGGGTTGCGGTCAGCAACTCGTAGAAGACCGCGCCGAGTGAATAGACATCCACGGCGACGCTGAGGACCTTCTCGCCGCGGGCCTGCTCCGGGGACATGTAGCGAGGGCTGCCCATGACTGCGCCGGAGAGGGTCAGGTCGCTGTCCTGTCCCAGCCGCCGGGCCAGTCCGAAGTCGGTCACCTGTGGCTCGCCCTGAGAATCGATGAGGATGTTGGAGGGCTTGATATCGCGATGGAGAATTCCGCGCTCGTGGGCGTAATGAACAGCGCGGGCGGTCGTGGCTATCAGGGTTGCGGCGGCGCGGGGATCGCCGACGAAGCGGGGGATTTGCGCGGCAAGGCTGCCGCCTTCGATGAGCTTCATGCTGTAATAGTGCTGGCCGTGGTGCCGGCCCACCTCGTGAATGGGAACAATGTTAGGATGGTCGAGCCCCGCGGCATTCTCCGCCTCCACCTGAAAGCGTTTGACCTCGCCGGGGCCTGCGAACTGCCCGGCCAGAACCATCTTCACCGCAACCGGTCTGTTCAGACTCACCTGCCGGGCCTTGTAGACAACACCCATGCCCCCGCGCCCCAGCTCCGAGAGCAGTTCGTAATCCCCGAAGTACCGCACCAGTCCGAATGCGGGAGGTGGCGAAAATTCACCGCCGCGTGTCGCGGCGGCCCTTCCCTCTACGCTGCCTGATTTGTCTACTACCAGCGGCCGAACCGCGCGCTCAAATTCGTCCCTATCGGCGAAGAATTCCCGCAGCTCGGCCGTATATTCCGGATGGCAATCGACGAGCGCCTGCCGGTCTGGCGCCCGCCCGCTCTCCACTGCCTGTAGATACTCAGCCAGAATTTCATCGAGGGGGCCTGTGTCGGGCTGTTGCTGGGAATCGTCCATGGGGTTCACGCCTGGGGCTGCTCGCGCAGCAAGGTGCGCAGCTCCTTGAGCCCGCGCTTCAATAACCCAGCCACGGCGACGGGGGTGCGGCCCAGATGCTGGGCGATGTCGCGCAGAGACCAGCCGTGCCAATGCTGGAGCACCAGTGCGTCGCGCTGGGCCTCGGGCAATTGCGCCAGCGCGGTTGCGATGGCTATGGCGCGCTCCTCACGCTGCATCCCCTGGCTGGGTGAGGACTGATCGGCGGCCAGCCAACCAGCGAGTCGGGTGGAAGACTCATCCAGGGCACCTTTCATTGGGCGTTCGCGGGCGATGTCGCGTTTCTCCCGGCGCAGGGCGCGCAGCGCATCGGCGAGATTGTGGGCCATGATTTGCCTCAGCCAGGCCGACAATTCAGGCTGGGTTTTGCCCTGAAACTGAGACCAGTTCTGGTGCGCTTCGAGAAATGTCTCCTGGACCACGCCCGAGACGTCGAGTTTGCGCTGAAGGTGGGGATCGACCTGGATCTGTGCCAGCACCGTGAGATATCTGCGGTACTGCTCCATCGCATCTTTGGCAGGCGGATCTTGATGGGTCATCGAAGTCATTCGGTTGCCATCCCGGCGAGAGCCCTGAGGCCAAAGACATGCAATGGCCTCCATTACACCCCCTGAGCCACAGAGGGGCAATGGCAGCGTCTGGATCAGCTCTCCAACCTTCCGGATTATGGAATTTCTCGACCGCGTTCCACGGCCTCCGGCTTTTAGGTCGTTACTCTTAAGGCGACACGCCGCGGTGAATTGGGCGCAATCCGAATTATCGCATGCGCCACCAGCCGCCGGTTGCCAACAAAAATGCCGCAAGCGCTTGCGCTTGCGGCACGTATGCCCAGGACAGGATTTGAACCTGCACGAGTTGCCTCGCTACCACCTCAAAGTAGTGCGTCTGCCAGTTCCGCCACCTGGGCGCGGTTTTCGGCTGGAATTATACGCCCGCCCCCCTCACTGTCGAGGGCCTCTTCTACCACGCGCCAACGCCTTCGTGTATAATTTCTTCCCGGCCATTCGGGCGTCATTCAAATCACGAGGAAACTTGTTCACGGGAGAGGAATCGATCATGACCCATCGCACCAACTCAACATCCCGCCGCACCTTCATCAAGGCCGCCGGCGCGGCCGCGTTCGTCGCCAATGTCCCCATCATCCTCGCCGACGACAAACCGGCCGACAAAAATCCCATCGTCGGCGACGGCGCCTACAAATACGAGTGCATCCACGGCTGGGCCAAAGTCCCCGAGGGCATGCGCTTCGGCAATACCCACATGGTCCAGGAAGACGCCCAAAGCCGCATCTTCATCCACCACACCGGCGCGCCCGATTCGGTCTTCATCTTCGACCCCGACGGCAAATTCATCAAATCCTGGGGCAAAGAGTGGTGCCCGGGCGCGCATGGCATGCAGATGCGCAAGGAAGGCAACGACGAATTCCTCTACCTCGCCACCACCGGCCAGGGAAAAATCGTCAAGGCCGACCTCGACGGCAAGCAGGTCTTCGTCCTCGGCTACCCGCAGGATGCCAAGGATGCCAAGGGCAATCCGTGCTATCCCGCCGGCAAGGGATTTGTCCCCACCAACATCGCTTTCGCGGCCAACGGTGATTTCTATGTGGCCGACGGCTACGGCAAGAATTTCATCCATCAATACAACATCAAGGGCGAATACATCCGCACCTGGGGCGGCGGCGGCAGCGCCGATGGCCTGATGAGCTGCAATCACGGGATTTTCACCGACACTCGCGATCCCGCCAACCCCAGGCTTCTGGTTGCCGATCGCGCCAATGAGCGGCTGCAATATTTTTCGCTGGATGGAAAGCACCTGGCAACCATCAAGCCGGCCGAGCCAAGAGGATATCGCCATCCCTGCCACTTCGATCAGCGCGGCGATGTATTGGTCTGCCCCGGTTTGCACGGGCGTGTCACCATCCTCGACAAGGACAACAAGGTCATCGCCATCCTCGGCGATAACAAAGATCCGGATACCAGCGGCAAGAACAACGCCACCGCCGACAAGCGCAAGCCCGGCATCTTCTGCGCCCCCCACGGCGCAACCTTCGACCGCGCTGGCAATATCTATGTCACCGAATGGGTCAGCGATGGCCGCGTGATCAAGCTGCGCCATCTCGCCTAAAATTCTTCGAGAACTTTTTCAGAAATGACTCCACAGCAAATTGCCGAACAACTAAGCGTGCGATTTGGCGGGCAGATCAAGCAGTCATCGCCGGCCGACAAGCATCCCCGTATCCACATCGATGCCGCGGATTGGCGGCCCATCGCCGAATATCTGCGCACCAACCCCGCGCTTCACTTTGACTGGCTCCAGAATCTTTCCGGCATGGACTACGTCGCCGATGAGAAAATGTGCGTGGTCTATGACCTCTGGAGCTTCGATCTCCACCATCAATTCGCCGTCAAGGTCTATTGCCCGCGCGACAACCCCCACATGCCCAGCGTGACCGATCTCTGGCGCGCCGCCGACTGGCATGAGCGCGAAGCCTACGACATGTTCGGCATCACCTTCGACGGCCACCCCGATCTACGGCGAATCCTCTGCGCTGACGACTGGGTGGGCTGGCCGCTCCGCAAGGATTATGTCTTCCCCCGCGAGTATCACGGCATCCCCGGAAGCGTCGAATTGGACTGGCAACAACAGCCCGATTACCCGAAGTAATTGCCTTCCGCGCAGGTGGTCCAGCAACCTTAGCAAACCTTAAAATTGGTCCGCAACACAGTTTACATAAACACAGTCCAGCCCGTGAGTTCCCCCCCAATACCGCCCGCTACAAAATGCTACAGAATCGTGAAATAATTTTCAGGAAGTGGCTTGAAATAAGTGGCAATGCGGGTAATATTCTCTCTTAACGCTTTCCCTGCCGATGACAGTCAGGGGAGCCCTTAAATGAGCCGATGAGGGCTCCGGCGCTGGCAAAGTGTCGGAGCTTTTTTTGTCGGGGGTACTCCCCGAAGAAGGTTCCCCCCCTCCTTCTTCAACCCCCGACACTTTTTTAACTTCAATCAAGAGCCGTGGTTTTTACCGCGGCTCTTTTCTTTTGCGCTGAATGGGCGGCCCCAAGCCTAATGAGAGGCCGCAAGCCGCATGTGTGACCGCAAAAGCCGCCGCCACTGTTGCTGGTCACGGTGCAGGACGTGTCGTCGGCCCGGCCGGAACATCCCAGTGCTGGCGAAGGATTTTCGGAAGATCATCCCGGCCTTCGCTGCGTTTCTGCGCCAGATCCAGATACATCGCCGCCCCTTGTTCGTTCCCGGTGTTGTAGGCGATGTAGGCCAGGAGAACTGCAACTCCTGCATCTTTTTCGTTCTTGAAAGCGATGTCCTTGAGGTCCTTTACGATGGCGTTGAGCTTCTCTTCCCCGAGCATCGCCTTGAGATCGAACTGCGCCATCATCAAAACCGGGTCCCCCCGCAGCGCTGCCCGCAGATGCTGCTCGGCTTTCCGATAGAAGCCGATGGCCAGCTCGGCGTTGGCCTGCCCCAGGAGCACCATGGAATTATTCGGCGCCAACTGCGCGGCCGCTTCATATTGGTCGAGTGCCGGGCCGTATTTTGCATCTTTCATCAAGTCTTCCGCCGTCTTCAGCAGCTTGGCCAGCCCCGGCGCCTGAACACCGGCCGCCAGGGAAGTAATCTTGATCGGCTTGGGCCGCAGGATCGGAGCTTTCAGCGCCGCCGCCGCATCCGGTGCAGCGCCTGCGCCGCCTTTTTGATTCGCCAGTTCCAACCCGATGCGGGCATAGTCCGGAACATTCAGCGCGGCCTGATTGCGTGCCGCGGCGATGCCCGGCCCACCCGCGTTGGCGGCGGCCTGGTCGGCGGAATCGCGGGCGCGGAGTTGCTTCAGATACTCGCGGTTCTTGTCCTCATCCGTCACCAGACGGTCTTCATAGTAACGGCGCAGACGGCGCTCCAGCTCCGCATATTGGGTGCTTTGCTGGCTGGGCGGAAGCAGCACTCTCCGCCAGGAACTCCCATCGGCGCGCACCTCGCCCGAAAGCGCCTTGTCGGTGAGCGCCCCATTGATACGGTTTCTGAGCGGATCGTTTTCCGGCGTCTCGAACGGCTTCTGGACGGCGCTGGAAATCTGGCCGGGGCGCTTGTCCTCGATTTTTTGGCCGGTCTTCTCGTCGATCTCGGTGGAAAGCTCTTCACGCATCTGTTTGACCAGCAGCGGGTCCATACGAAGCCGCTCCAGCGCGCTGTCCTGGCGAAGCGGGCTGAAGTTGCGAAGGAAATCCCGGTCTTCAGGATCGGTCGATTTCCACTGGCGAACCCCCAGCAGCGGCGAGGCCGAAAGCATGGTGGGAAGATTGGTTTCCGGATCGATCGGGCCGGGCAGCATCAGGTCAGAAGGCTTGGGCGGCTCGAGGCGCGTGTTAATCCGATTGTCCATGGCGCTGCCGCCCGCGGCGGCCGCGGCGGAGGGAACGTAGGTGCCCGTGAATCCCTGCTGGATGAATCCCTGCGGAGGCAGCGTCGCCAACCGGCTGCCATAAAACGGCTCCGCCTGGTTGGAAAACGATCGCGACGAATAGGCCTGGGGCGCGCCGGCCGATTGCGCGATGAAGCGATCAAACTCCTGCCCACCCACCGTGCCGCGGAATTCGCGCTGATCGGTATAGGGGACATTGCCGCGGAACTCGCGGCCGCCGGTGACGTTACCGGTCACAATGTTGTTGCCGTTGACCACGAGATTGCCCGGGATGCCGCCGGAGTTGTAGCCGCCGCTGTCAATGCGGTTGTTCGCATCGAGCGCCCGGCCGTCATTTCCAGCGCGTTGCTGGGCCAGGGCCGGCGGGCTAACCAGAAGCACCGCGGCGGCGGCGCTCTTAAGAATCCAACGGGTTTTGCGGTCAAACATCGTCTATGCCTCCAGCGAGAACAGGGATGCCCAATTATACCCTTAGAAGTCGAGCGTGCGGGGGAAGTTGCCAGGGAAATGGGTTTGTTTTGCTCCTTGTTTGCGGCCTGTGATTCATGGATGGCGGCGCCTGCCTGGTTATCGGAACTGGCGGGGAAAATCCCACCCCGTCTCACCTCACCCAAAGCACCGGCTGCGTAATCGCAATATTCCTCCTCACTTCCGCATCCTCCGGATCTGCCGGCAACCTGGCCCAAAGCTCCAGATACTTCTTCTCCCCCAGCGCCAACCCCGCAAACAGCAAACACGGCTGCCGCGCCGGCCAACCCTCCCAGGCCGCAATATCCGGCTTCTTCGGCCATTTGCTCTTATCCGCCAGATACGGATACAAAAACTCCATCCCCTTGCTCGCCCCACGCCCATCCGCCAACGTAAACTTCCACAAATCTTCCTGGGGCGTCGAAAGCACCTGGCAGAGCGCAATCAAATTATCGAGCTGAAAAATCGAATACCCATACGGCTTGGTCCGCCGCAACTCCTGCGGAAAACTCCCATCCACCGCCATCTGCTCCGGCAAAAACACCGCCTTGTATTGCCTCCGGCACTCCGCCACCTTCTTCTCATCCCCACTGAACTTCGCATACACCGCCAGTTGCAGAAAATACGCCACCGAATGATTGTTCTTCGCCTTCGCCTCCTCCTGCCCGTTCTTGCTGCTCACCATCCAGTCGCCGAATTCCCCAAACCACTTCTTCAACCCCCCCGCCACCTCTGGTGGAAACTGGGCCGACTTTTCCATCGCCCCCACCGCCATCGGCACCTCGATCAGATGCAGCGCATCGATGATCCCAATCCCCCTCCCCGGCGACCTTCCCGGAATCGCCTGGGCATACTGCAAATTCGGATTCATCCGCGTCGCCGGCTCCAGAAAAAACACCCGCAGCAATTCCACCGCCTTCACCACATACCGATCATCACCGCTGATCTTGTAAGCCGCCCCCAGCGCGGCCACCGCATCGCGCATGTCCCTCACCGCCATCCGGTGCGCTGCAAAATTATTCGGATTCGACTCCCCATCCCGCTGGATATACGGCAACCCATCCGGCCTAGCCGGGTCGGGCCACCAGTAATCCCCGTTCGAATAAAAATCATTCGCTCCCCCTTCGCTCAGTGCCGCCCGAAACTTCGTGATGGTGATCGGCTCGACCTTCAGCGCACCATCCGCCGACTTGAGGATGCGTTGCCGATCGATCGCGCCGACATCGATGTCCGCAGCGCAAACCATCACCGCGCGAACCAGAACCATCACCACCACACCGCAATGAATCCACTTTCGCATGGCCGGTATTCTAAAGTGGATGTTGGCCAGTGTGAAAAATGTGAATTCCGAGGCACGCTCCGAGGCGCTATCTCTTGACGCCGTGCGGCTTATGAATTCAGACCCGATTCACACTCCTTCCCAGGTCGCTGGGTGCTCCGTCGCTGGGTGCTCCTAAGACCAATTCAAGCTCGGCTCGGCCGACGCACTCTGCGGCATACGCGGATGCAGCCGGCGACAAAGCCGCGCTGTTTCGATGTCGTGGCTACGCTCCTGCTCACTCAGCCAGTCCACCGCCTGGCTGTAATGTACGGCTTCCCGGAAGTTGGCATTATCCGCGAGGTAAAACAGAACAATCGCCGTGGTAAACGCATCCCCCGGCAGACGCCGAATCGGCACCCGCGGCCAGCTTCCATCCTCGCGCTGAAGATTGGCCAGATACTCTAGCCCCCGCGTGATCGCCTGCCCATCCCCGCCCGAACAGGAGAGAGCACGGATGCAAAGGGCGGTCGTGAGACTGTCCCCCCAGCCGCCGTCAGCTTCCTGATTGGCGAGAATTGTGCGGACCATCCGGCCAGAGAAAGGCGTATATGACTGGCTCAGCTCATCAAGTCGGATAATCGCCAGGGCGGCCACGGGTGTGGAACGGGCCAGTTCCTGCGCTAGGCGTAGCGACGATTCTGGACGCATCTCCAGCAACAGACCAGACATACGTGCAAACGCCTTTTCCTGCCAGAGCCGCTCAAGCTGACGTACTGTAATCATACAACCTTCCTCGGTTAGTGCGGTAACTGTTAGGTTAATTATGCCCAAACATGATTGGCCGGTCAAGCGCGAAGTTAGAAAAATGTTTGGGGAGACAAAATTCTCAAAACAACCCGTAACTGTTTACCGTCCCGCGCGTCGGCGCGCTTGTAGCGCAGGCTTTTAGCCTGCTTCTGCTGGTGGGGCGGACATTCTTGTCCGCCACGCACCGAAGTATTCAGTCTTGACCGGGGATTGGGATGTCTGCGATAACGAGCCCCAAAAGGGCTTCCCTTGGCATCGCAGGCGAAGCGAAGTTACAATCCCCCCATGCCAACCAAAACTCTCCTCTCGCTGACTTTCCTTACTGCACTGAGTTTCTTCGCCGCCGAGGCCGCCGAGGGTGGTAAATCCCTCATCGGCAAGGACCTCACCGGCTGGAAGGTCAGGGACACCAACAACACCAACACATGGAAACTTGTCGCCGACGTCAAGCTCGACGCCAAGGATCCCAAGAAACTCGTCGCCACCGGCGATGCCCCCGGCGACTCCCCCGTCCTCTTCCGCTCTCCCGTCGAGCACGGCGCTGACATCTATACCGAAGCGGATTTTGGCGACTGTGAGCTGCACGTCGAGTTCGTCGTCCCCAAGAGCAGCAACTCCGGCGTCTATCTCATGGGCCGCTACGAAGTCCAGGTGCTCGACAGCTTCGGCCGCCCCGATGACAAGCTCACCCAGGGCGACGTGGGCGCGATCTACAGCGCCGCCAAACCCTCCACCAACGCCTCCAAAGCCCCCGGCGAATGGCAGGCCTTCGACATCGTCTTCCAGGCCCCGCGCTTCACCGATGGCAAGAAATCCCAGAACGCCAAGTTCATCAGCGTGAAGCTCAACGGCAAGGAAATCCAGAACAACGTCGAAGCCAAAGCCCCCACCGGCGGCCAGCTCTTCAACGAGGAAGCCCCCACAGGCCCGCTGCTGCTTCAGGGCGACCACGGCATCGTCGCCTTCCGCAACATCCGCATCACCGAGAAAAAAACCGTCGCCCAGCGCTAATTGCCTCTGACCCATGCTCCGCCGCGCCCTCATCTCTTCTCTGTTACTCGCGGTCCGCGCTGTCAGCGCTGCCGATGCACCGATCTCGCTTCATCCGGATAATCCCCACTACCTCCTCTTCCGCGCCAAGCCCACCCTCCTCATCACCTCCACCGAGCACTACGGCGCGGTCCTGAACGGCGATTTCAATTACATCCCCTACCTCGACGAGCTTCAGGCCAAAAAACTCAATCTCACGCGGACGTTTTCCGGCGTCTATCGCGAGCTGCCCGGCACCTTCAGCATCACCGACAACACCCTCGCCCCCAAAACCAGTGACAAATTCATCTGCCCCTGGGCCCGCAGCGACCAGGCCGGCGCCACCGACGGCGGCAACAAGTTCGATCTGACCAAATTCGATCCCGCTTATTTTGAGCGGCTGAAGAATTTCATTTCCGAGGCCGGCAAACGCGGCATCGTCGTCGAGCTGGTCCTCTTTTGCACGACCTACGACGACAAACTCTGGGCCGCCAGCCCGCAGAACGCCATCAACAACATCAACGGCCTCGGCAAGATGAACCGCACCGATCTCTACACCCTCAAAGACAAGGAAATGGTCGAGATTCACGACGCCCTGGTCCGCAAATTCGCGGCCGAGCTGAAGGACTTTGACAACCTCTACTACGAAATCTGCAACGAGCCCTATTTTGCCGGCGTCGCCGATGACTGGCAGGCCCACATCGCCGCCACGCTCACCGCGGCCGAAAAAGACTTCCCCGCCCGTCACCTGATCGCCCACAACATCGCCAACGGCGCAAAAAAAATCGACAAGCCCGACCCCAACGTCTCCATCTTCAATTTCCACTACGCCACGCCCCCCGACACCGTCGAGCAGAATTACAAGCTCAACAAAGTCCTCAGCGATGATGAAACCGGCTTCCGCGGCAAGGATGATGTGCTCTATCGCACCGAAGCCTGGGAATTCCTCATCGCCGGCGGCGCTATCTACGACAACCTCGACTATTCCTTCACCCCCACCCATCCTGCCGGCACCCTCACCGACTACAAATCCCCCGGCGGCGGCGGCGCTGACCTGCGCAACCAGCTTCGCATCCTCCACGAATTCATGGACGACCTGGACTTCATCCACATGAAGCCGATGAATGGAATCATCAAAGGTGGAATCGCAACCTCTCCGCTCAGCGGCGTCCCAGCGCGTGCTGGCGTCACCGTCCGCGCGTTAGGCCAGGAAGAAAAAACCTACGCCCTCTACATCCGCGGCGGCACCCAGGCCGAACTCCAACTCAAATTGCCCAACGGCAATTATCATGCGGAATGGCTGAACACCAAGACCGGGAAACCTGATAAATCAGAGGACATCGAGGGCGGCGCCGATTTACTTCTCGCCTCCCCACCCTACACCGAAGACATCGCGCTTCGCATAAAATCGGCCGGCTGATCGTGGCATGGGCGCCCCGCCCATGGTTTTTTATTCACGGCGAGGCGCCCGTGCCACGCCAGAACAGTCAATTCCCAAAATACTTCTTCAACTCAATCCTCTGATACGGATGCTTCGTCGCCTCCATCCCGCTCGCCAGATACATCACCCGCGTCGATGGCTCAAACACCATCGATTGCAGCGTCATATCCCCCTGCGCCACCTTCCCCAGCATCGCCTCAATATTCGCCGGCCCGATCTTCCCAAACTCCTTGATCGCCTCATCGTGCAGATAGTCATACCTGTCGCACATCCCCTTCTTATCCAAATCCTCCCCTCGATGATGATTCGTGCTGATCAGCGGCCGATCCTCCGGCGCGCGCCGAACCACAATCTTCTGCGGCGTAATCTCCACCACCGCCCGCCCCCCCGCCGCATCCATCAGCATCAGATTGTTCGCCGTCTGCCGCGGCGTCTTCTCCAGCAAATCCACCGCCTCCTCCACCGTCTTGCATCGCTCCAATACCGTGCGATACAGCAGGATGTAAGGCATCGCCTGCGGCATGACCATTCTGCGGTCCACCTCCATGCTCGCCAGCGTCAGCCCATGCTCGTTTATCCCCGAGAGCACCCCAATCAACCCAGGCCAACTGACCGCCGCAAACGCGTAGCGATCCTTCGGATGAAAAACCAGCAGCACGCTGTTTTTGTCGGCCACATTAAAGCCCGGAAAATCCAGGTTTCTGCCAAACCTTCCAATCCCATCGGGCGCTGCCCTGGCCGAGAGCGTGACCGTCGAGCAACCCATGTTTGGGCTCAGATCCAGGAAGCAATTCGCCAGCATCACCTCGCCCACATCCAGCCCGCACCCCTCCGCCAGCCCCTGAATTTCGGCCAGGTGCTCCGGCGCGAGCTGATTGCGAAACACAAACGAAGCCAGCAGCGCCTGCTTGCGAATCT
>JBGPEF010000004.1:0-30809 GCA_041482675.1 Tepidisphaeraceae bacterium
CCCGGCGACACCAAAGTGAAGTACAAAGGAAAAGGAAAATACCGCCAGCCCGGTAAGCTGGCGGGGAATGAAACTTAGTGCCGGTGGGCAGTGCCCACCAACCTCCCCGTCCTCACCCCGCCCCCAACTTCAACTCCAGCTTCTCCGCCAGCACCCGCCCCGCCGGCGATATCCGCACTTCTCCATCCGCCAACGGCACCAGCAGCCTCCGCTCCCCCAGCGACTGCACCGCCTCCCCCGCCTGCGCATTCGAATATCCCAGCGTATCCCCAACCCCGCGCCAGCGGCAACAATCTCCCGCTCCCGCGGCACGATTCGCTTCAACCAGAAACCGTTGTGATGCGCTCAGTCCCATGTGTCTCCAATCTATGCCCCCGCATCAATTTCAACCATTTCCTCGGCTCAATTCGAAGCCCGAACCTCCGGCTCCGTAATCACCAGCCCCGTCGCGCCCCGCGTCACGATCAGAAACCGGCTCTGCCTGATCGTGTGCGTCGTCACCAGTTGCCCGCTCATCCCCGGATTATCGTACTTCGAGCGATCGGCCGCCGCCCACCAGTTGCACCGATAGCTGTTGCCGAAGATCCGCCTGCAAGTCACCCGGTCATCCGGGAGCTTCTCCACCGCCCTGGCAATCTCCTCCGACAAGTCGGCGGTATCGCGCTGGTCCTTCACCGGTGCTGTGCTCGTGACAACCGTATCAGCCATGAATATCTCCCGTTAACGCCGCGGAACTGTAAATCTCCCGCGCCTTTGCCAACAACTGGTCCTCGGTCAGGTGCTGCTCATCCACCACGATCCGTCCCACCACCCGACTCGCCAACTCTTTATGATTCTCCGTCAACTCCGCGAACAACTGCTCCATCGCACTGCCCGCGCCCGTGCCCCTGCCGAACAGCAGGATCTTCTGGGCATCATGCAGTGTCTTGGCCACCGCCTCATAAAAACTCTTCACCTCGGGCACCCGCTGACCATTGGAGTCATCCTGCACATAATGCAGATGTCTCCCCACGCCGGCCCGGTCATACGGCGTGATCCGCTGCGGCACCGAGCCGTGCAGCTCTGCTTTATACACCCGCGCCAGCCGGTGGTCGATCACCACCAGCAGATGCGTTCCCTCCGCCGCCGCCTGCGGCGCGTCGGCCTGCGATTGCTCCAGAAATCGCCGAAGGTTCATCAACTCCCGCACGTCCGTGATGTTCTTGCGCAACGGCCGGTGCAGCACCACCGCTTGCCCGTTGCGGCTCACCTTCCGCGTCCCTTCGTGTTCCTCCTGAACCACACCCGGTATCGCATCCAGCATCGAGCACACATCCCGCCACGCCAGGTTCCGCGCTATCGGATGCTGAAATACGGCCGTATACGTCTTCTGGTGAGAGCTATGTAGTTGTAATTGCGTTTCCATATCGTCTTTTCCTCAAACTCGCCGCGTGTAGAGACACCGGCATCGACGACCGTCCGGCCTCGCCACCGCGATCTACTCTGTCATCCTCGGAACGGGCCAGAACCGGCCATGAGACGATGCCTCACCCATCTCGCGGCATGATGCACTAGATCATCATAGTCGAACATTCCCCCCTCTGCGCCCGGATTAGCCGTTTCCGTCAAATTACTCCATTATCCTGCACTGTAGGGTCCGCTTCAGTGGACCGCGGCACCTACAACCACCCTCCCGCATTCCGGGCTTGTCCACTCAGTCCGTCCGCGACGAAGCGACTCCTCTTCCATACCGCGATCGTCCCCGCCAATCACAACATCGACAACACCGTCACCAAAATCCCAAAATGCTTCACTCGCGCCACGAGCTTCCTCGCCCACTACGGGTTGTATCCGTCCCAATAATCGCGCACTGGCCATTGTACACCGCGCAGCTCCTGCTCCGCATTGATGTTGCGCCTTGTTTTTCGCCATCCATCATTCGAAATTCGTCATTTGCCGACAGCCCGCTATCATCTAATCCATGCTCTAGCTTCTCCCACTTCCTCCGGCTTCAGTTTTCTCCATCACCAATTACCATGGCCCAAACCCCCTCCAATCCCCTCATTCGCAAGCTCGATGAGCTGGCCGCTCATTTCGACGACCTGCGCGCCCGGCTCAACGACCCGGCCATCCTCTCCGACCATCTGAAAGTCGTCCCCCTCTCTCGAGAATCGGGCCAGCTCGAACCTCTGGTCAACCGCTATCGCCAATACCAGAAACTCCAGAACGAAACTCAAAGCCTTCAGGAAATGGTCGCGTCCAAATCCGACCCCGAGATGGCCCAGCTCGCCCAATCCGAACTCCCCGAATTGCAAAACAAAGCCAATTCCCTCCTCGAAGAACTCAAAGACCACCTCCTCACCGCCGAAGACAACGCCGTCGATTCCTTCTTCCTGGAAATCCGCGCCGGCACCGGCGGCGAGGAAGCCGCACTCTTCGGCCGCGATCTTTACGAAATGTACCGCCGCTACTGTGAAAAACGCGGCTGGAAATTCGACGTCTCCGACTTCTCCATCTCCGAGCGCAACGGCTTCAAGGAAGTCATCATCAACGTCAAAGGCAACGGCGCTTATCGCCACCTCCGCTTCGAAGGCGGCGGCCACCGCGTCCAGCGCGTCCCCGAAACCGAGGCCCAGGGCCGAATCCACACCTCCGCCGCCACCGTCGCCGTCCTCCCCGAAATGCCCGACGTCAAGATCGACATCAACCCCAGGGATGTCGAGGAATCCGGCTGCCGCGGCGGCGGGCCAGGGGGGCAAAACGTGAACAAAGTCGAAACCGGCTGGCAGCTCTTCCACAAACCCACCGGCATCCGCTTCAAGATGACCGAGCACAAATCCCAGGCCCAAAACAAGGAGCGCGCCTGGGCCCTTCTCCGCGCCAACCTCTACGACGCCGAGCACGCCAAGCAGCACGCCGCCAACGTCGGCGCACGCAAAGCCATGATGGGCTCCGGCGACCGCTCGCAGCGCATCCGCACCTACAACTTCCCCCAAAACCGCTGCACCGACCACCGCCTCGGCGGCGAAGGCGGCGGCGAAAAAAACTTCAACCTCGAATCCATCCTCGCCGGCGAATTAGACCCATTGATCTCCGCCCTGCTCGAGCTGGACAAGCAGCAACGACTGGAAAACCTATGATTTTGTAGTGCAGGCTTTTAGCCCGCGAACAGGGGGCTTACATGACGCTGGTAAAATTGAAGCAACGACTCGGCAGCACGCTGCGAATCACATCGCTTGTGCTCTGCGGCCTTTTTACGCTCCTGTGGGTTCGAAGCTGCTCTACTTCAGACCTGATCACGGTTACCACGGCCAATCACTATTATGAATTCGCAACAATCCCGGCCAGCTTGCGAATCGCCGTTGCCAAGCCCTGGACATCACCGCAGCAATTAACCTGGACAGCCGGTGACATCATGCCGAAGCCCGGCATACCTCAACCCACCTTCGCCCAGCGCCCACTTAATCGCGCCTGGTATTACTTTGGAGTGGGCATCAAGAAGGACAGTATCAGGACGCGGCGGCCGAATGGCCCTCTCCAGGCTTTTCCAGTCACGATTGTCTCCATCCCCGTCCAACTTCTCGCCTTCCTCTGTTTCCTCCCCACCGCCTGGTGGATCGCCACTATCGGCCACCGCCGCCGCCGCCGCGAAGCCCGCATCGCCGACCGGAAATGTCCCGAATGCGGCTACGACATCCGCGCCACCCCCGAACGCTGTCCCGAATGCGGCTCAAAATTCCCCTTCGTCCCCGGATCAGGGGTGGTGGCATGAAGCGCCGACTCTTAAACATCTTCTCCGCTTGCTGCCTCGTGCTGTCTCTGCTCGTCGGCGGCTGCGGCCTGCTCTCCTTGCGCGATCACCGCACCCTCATCCACCGCCGCTTTGACAGCAAGAACGACTTGCGCGTGAACATGGTCGCCTCGTGCGATGCCGCCATCTGGCTCTCCACCAACACGTACCGCCCTCAGTCCGGAACGACCTTCAGCGGACTCGGCTGGTACTTCGGCCCCGGCAGCTACGGATCGACCGACCGCAATTGGTGGCGTCCCTACTATTTCCACCACACGGGTCCCAGTTACGACCAAAGAAACCTCATCCTTCCCCACTGGCTCGTTGCAACGTTCTTCCTTGCCCTCGGCTTTCCATTCATGTTGTCATGGGGGAGGCATCTCAGGAGGCGCCGCCGTATCGGGCGGAAGCAATGCCCCGTCTGCGGCTACGATCTTCGCGCCACCCCCGATCACTGCCCCGAATGCGGCCACGCCAACAAGGTGGCTATTGTTCCCACCGGCAATTCGATTAGTATCCCCCCGCGGGGAAGTTAGAAGGGAGTCTGTCAGATGGCAAAGGAAAGTAAGCCCAAGGCCGCATCGGCCCACAGGCCGGTGGCCAAAAAAACAACCAAGACCGCCAGCGCTGCCAAGCCTAAGGCGACCACGAAGGCAGCGGCCGCCAAGCCCGCCGCCAAGGGCAAAAAGCCCGCCGGCCCCGGTGGCGGCGCGCCGATGGTCGATACCTCGTTCGTCGCCGAGACCGCCGCCCGAATGCTGGCCGCCCGCGCCAAGAATCGCAATGCCCCGCCTCCCTCGGAGGCCGGCGAGCAACGCGAATCGGGTGCATTCAAGCAGATGAAGGAAGCCATCAACAAGCCCGCCGCCGGCGGCATGGCCACCGCCATGGGCAACACCTTCGGCCCCAACAAATCCAACCTCCCCAACCCCGACAAAGGCCACGTCGTCCGCGATCAAACTATGAGCAACGTCAACCGCGTGAATGTCCCACGCAGAACCGGAGGCTGATTTATGATCACATCTAATCTCAATCTTCTCGCCGACGCCGGCGACATGCTCCGAATCCTGATCCAGCTTGCCCTAATCGTCCTCATCATTGCCGGCCTTTGGAAAACCTTCGAAAAGGCCGGCCATCCCGGCTGGGCCGCCATCATCCCCTTCTACAACCTCTACATCCTCTGCAAAATCGCGGGGCGCCCGGGCTGGTGGGTCCTCCTCTTCCTCATCCCCTTCGTCAACCTGGTCATCGCCATTCTTGTCGGCATCGATGTCGCCAAAAACTTCGGCAAAGGCGCGGGCTTTGGCGTCGGCCTCGCCTTGCTCGGTTTCATCTTCTATCCCATCCTCGGTTTCAGCGACGCCCGCTACATAGGCGCAGGCGAGCCCCGGGGTTTCCCCGTGCAGCCCGGCTATGGCGCGCCACCACCACCGCCTCGCATGTAAGCATCAAACAACCTGGAGTATCAAAAGCGAGGAAATGTGGCGGGGGTCAAAATCGATGCGCTGTTCAAACGCGCCGGCCAGCCCGGCCTTGTCGAGGGCGATCACCCACCCTTCCTCGACAATCAACTGCTCGATCACTCTCCCGCTGTTCAGCTCCGCGCGGCACACCGCTGTGTATTTGCGCTTGGGCACGCCGCGCTCCACGAGGAATTTCCGCCACTCCTCCGGCAGCGGCCTGGCGAGACGATTGCGTGGCGCGGAGCGCGAGCCCATCTACTGTGCCTCGCAGCTTTGCATCTCCCGCGACTCGTTCACCTCATCCACCGCTGTCGGGCTCGGCCAGATTCCCGGGCCGTCCTGGTCATAAAACCGGTCCAGCACCGCCATCCAGTCGGGCATGCTGGAAACGCCGATGAACGATTCCTTCACCTCGGCCGCCCGTGGGTGAAACCGCGCATACTTGATCCCCTGCTTCCTCATCCGCCGGCCGGCCAGCGCCTCGCCGTGGATCTGCCAGGCAATCTCAAAGTGCGATATCAATGCATGGCGCTGCTGGTGGATCATCGGCGGCTGGAGATTCGCGGCCGGATTCGCCAGCAGCAGCCGCGCCTGCTCGAAGATCCATGGATTGCCGATCGCCCCCCGCGCGATCCACACCATGTCCACCCCCGTCTCCTTGATCATCCGCACCGCATCCTGCGCCGTAAACACATCGCCGCTGCCCAGGATGGTACGGTCGGGATATCGCTCCTTGACCTGCCTCAGAAATTCCCACCGGCTGCGGCCCAGATATTTCTGCTCGACCGTCCGCGCATGCACCCGCGCGGCCGCGTATCCGCTCTGCCAGAGGAACTCCAGCAATTCCCAGAAATACCCGGCCGACTCCGCCGACTCATCAAACCCGCGCCGCAGGCTGACCGTCAACACCGCCTCGGGAACCGCATCACGCACGGCGGCAATGATCGCCTTGCCCCGCTCCAGGTCGCGCAGCATGTGCCCGCCGCGGGCCTTGTTCTTGATCTTCTTCACCGGGCAGGCAAAGTTCAGGTCGATCACGTCATACCGGTGCTCCTGGAGGAGCTTCGCCGCCCCCGCCATCGATTCCGGCTCGCTGCCGATGATCTGCCCGGCCACCGGATGGTCTTCATCGTTGATGTCGATGGCATTGCGCAGCCCCTGCCCGCCGCGAAGCAGAATCACATCCAGCATCGCCTCGGTCACCGCATAAGGACAACCGCGCCTCCGGGCGACAATGCGCATGGCGCGGTCGCTATACCCGGCCAAGCCGGCCTGGCAGAAGGGCGTCGCAAATTGCAGGGGACCAATGCGCATGCCACATCATACACGCTTGGCCGGCACCCAGCGGGAGAGCAGCAGCAATCCCACCCCCACGGCCAGCAGCGGCATCTGGCGGTGAAGGATGGCAATCCAATACAGTGGCCCGGCGATCAGCAGAAGCAGCAGAAGAATCATCAGCCCGCGACGTTCCGGCGGGCGCGAGACTCCGCGCCGGGGGATCATGAACATCCAGACATAGCCGGAAAGCGGCAGCACATAAAGGCTCATGAACAGCCAATACCCCGCCTCGCCCCCATCGACGCCGAGCCAGCGCTGAAGGTCAACTTTGGAGATGAACGCCGCCAAAAACGCCGCCCCAAAAAGGACGGCCAGAGCAGCGAGGCGAAACCGCATCGGCATCTGCATCCGCTCCAGCTCGCGCACGTGGACGGCCACCGTGAAGGCGCTCTGGAGGCTCATGTGGCAGCCGATCAGCAGCGCGATGCTGCGCGGAACCGATCCCGCATTGCCCGGATAGATCAGCGCGGCGATGGGTTTGGCGTACCAGAGCGTGAAGGCGATCATGCAGAGGAAGAAGACGCCAAAGCCAAGGGTGAAAACCAATCCACTTCTGCCGCCGGATGCGAGAAGCGCGCGGTGGAATGTCGCATCGAGATAGGGGCAGAGCGCAAAGCCGATCACGCAAACGGGAAGGAGCCAGAGCACCTCGTGGGCGGGCCAACGCGCCGGCAGCAGATCAAGATGCCAGCCGGTCCGCCAGGCGAAGATGCCGAAGGCGCTCATCGACAGAACCCAGACGATCGCCGCCATTCTCGGATCGGTCTGCGGCGACTTTCGGCCGGAGGTCCAGATCAAAAAGAACGCCGCGACCGGGATCACCAGCAGCCACGGTCCCATCAGCCGCTCGGCCACAAACCAATAGACGAAGTAAACATGGAACGCGATGGTGATCAGCGAGAAGACGGCCATCGCCGGCCGATGGGCGATCAGCATGTCCTCGCTCTGTTGACGCGAGCGAATTACCCAGCCCATGGCGCCCGCGCCAATGACATTGGGGACCGCAAAGACCACCCAGGCCCAGATTCCCCAGTTGCGCACCAGCAGCACCGGCAGAAACATGCCGATGCACCAGGTCCAGGAGCAGGCGAGGAAGAAGGCCCAGAGGAGGGACTTAATCATTCAATGAAATCACTGGCGGGCCTTGGGTGACGCATGGAAGGTGATGACGCACTTGCCGACGCGGCGGTCGCGCTCGCCGGATTTGCTGACTTGCTGGAGGATGTCCAGGTCGAGCGTGACGTTGAACTCACCGCCGCTCGCCTTGAGCTCCTTCACGTTCTCGCGGGCCTTCATCTTGTAAACCGCCGGGCCCAGGCAGGGGCGCAGGAACTTGTATTCCATGTGCTTGCAGACCACCTGAAAATCCGCGCCGCACAGGCCAAAGACATACATGCCGCCGGCGATCTCCGAGTTGCCCAGCAAAGCAGCGCCGGCCATGGCGTGATACCAGTTGCGGTTGAAACGGGTGAAAGGAAGCACCGCGGAGAACGTATCGACGTCGATCCGCTTCATGCGGATGCCGCTGAAAAATGCGAAGGGAAACCAGATGAACGAGCAGATGCGATGCCAGAAGTTGTCGCGAACCGAGAGAGCGCTGACAAAGGCTTCCAGGCGGTCATACCAGTTCTTCGGCCGGGCGGCCGGGCGCTCCCGTTGAATTTGGCCGACCATGCCTCCCACGCTGAGGCTGTCCATTTCGCTGACGGGCATCGTGCTCATTTGCATCTCACGAAGGGAGCCAGACGTCCCTGTCCGATACGAAAAAACGGAATAATCTGCGGAAGAAATACCAGCTTGCACTGCCTGAATCAAACTGGCCGCCGCTCAACTGCTAAATATACGCCGCCCAGCCGCAAAGGTTGGGGGGGTACGTGTCCTTTATCGGCATCATCGGGCCGGCGGCTGTGCCTCTTCCTCGGCCGGTTGCTGGGACGCTTTGGAAATCAGCACCTGCCCGACCCGTTTCTGCGAGAGCGACTGAACTTTCAGCACATATTCCCCCAGCATCACCGTATCCCCCACCTTCGGCCAGCGGCCCAGCTTCTTCACGATATATCCGCTGATGGTGTCGACATCGCCAATATCCTCATCCATCAGCCCCAGCTTCTCGCGCAGCTCGTGCATTGGATAGAGGCCGCCGACGCGATAGGTATTGCCCTCGGCCACAAATTTGGGCTGGGAGCCGGTGTCAAATTCATCCTCGATCTCACCAACCAGCTCCTCCAGGACATCCTCGAGCGAGGCGATGCCGCGGGTTGCCCCATATTCATCCACAACGACGGCCATGTGGACGTGACTGTTCTGAAACTGCCGCAGGAGCTTGGGCAGGGGGAGCATTTCCGGGACGAAGAGGATTTCCCGCTTGATCATGCGGAGGTCGATGTCGCCCGAGCCGATGACGTGCATGGCCGAGCCGGGGAGGCCGTCGGGGATGGCGATGGTTTCGCCGGTCGGCGCTTTTTCATCCGTGAAGCGCAGCCGGCCGGGAATGAGCTTGAGATGGGCGAAGAGGTCCTTCATGTGGACCAGGCCGACCACGTGGTCGATGTCTCCATCGCACAGGGGAAAGCGGGTATAGGCGCTCTTCTGAACGACGCGCAACAGCTCGCCGATCGGCTGATCGAGCAGGAGATAATCGACGTCGGTCCGCGGGGTCATGATCTGGCGGACTTTCAACTCCCCAAAATCGAAGGCCGAGGTGAGGATCTGCTGGGTGGATTTGGCGATGGTGCCCTGCTCGATGGATTGCATCAGCAGGGTGCGCAACTCGTCGGCCGTGTGCGGCAGGCCAACGTGCGCGCCGTGACGCAGCTCCACTCCGCTCATCCGCAGCAGGGCGTTGGAGGCCCAGTTGAGCACCCAGATGGCCGGATACAAAACCCATGTGAAAATCACCAGCGGCGCAGCCAGGGCGCGAAGAATTCGATCGGGACTCAAAATCGCCCAGTTTTTGGGCGCCTGCTCACCGATGATGATGTGCAGCGATGTGCTCAGGGCGAAGGCAACGCTGAAAGCGACCGTGTGATGGAGCCGCTCGGGGATGGAAATCAGCCGCATCAACGGCTGCATGATCGCCACCACCGCGGGCTCGGTGACAGCGCCCAGGCCGAGGCTGGAGATGGTCACGCCAAGCTGGCAGGAGGAGAGATAAAGGTCGAGCCTCTTCTTGACCTTCAACGCCAGGCGCGCCAGCAGGCTGGTTTTGGCATCGACCTCCAGCCGCGACTGCCGCGCGCCCACCGCCGCGAATTCAACCGCAACAAAATAACCATTGAGCAGAACCAGCCCGAGGGTGGCCAGTATTTTCCAGACAATGTCCACTGGCGAATTCTATCGTCAGCGGCCAAAACAGATAGGGTCCGTCGGTGTGCCACTGGCAGCTTGCTGCCAGTGTTTCCCGGAGACACTGGCGGACAAGCCGCCCGTGGCACGATGGGGAAATCTCGTCGTCAAGACGCCGACGGAACGCGCAGGGCGAGGATCAGTTCCACCTCGCCTCGGGGACGATCGAGTTGCTGGGCGATTTCCTGCACCGAACTCCCGGCGTCGGCCAGGTCATAAATGGCCGTGTAGCGGGGATCGGTCGATGGGGGCAGCGAAGGCGAAGCGACCGGCTCAGCGCGGATTTCAAGCCGGGCCGGTGAGGAAAGCCGCGTGAGCTCGGCGATCTTCTTGTCCGCATCCTGCATCAACGCCTCGAGCTTGGCCGAGCGGGTGTCGAGCTGGGCGGTGACCTGACGGGCCATCTCGGAAAGCTCCACCAGCAGATTGGACATGTCGCGCTCCACCGAGCGCTGCTGGGACATGCTGAGTTGTGGCCCCGATTGCTTGAGCGGATCTTTTTTCTTGCGGAAGGATGGACGAAAGACAACGAAGACGATGGTCAGCGCGCCAATCGCATACACGAACCACTGCATGGCCTCATTGGCGGCAAGGACGCGAATCATCCATGAACCTCGTCCATTCAATCCTACGGCACGGCCGTGTATTTGTCATATTCCGCCGACAATCGGCCCTGGTCCCACAGCCCATCGTGCACGATCACGCGATAGCGGAAACCCAGCGTCTGACCTTCTTCCACCTCCAGCGGCTCGTGAAAGAGAAACGCGGCGTTCAGGTAGTTCTGATACTTCTCCGTCCCGCCGTACCACGGCGTGGGATTGCGCAGGTTCTGCGGGTGATCGAGGATGGCGATGCCGCCTTCCTGATTGATCCCGCCATCGAGCGTTCCGGAGAGGTCGGCCCAATCGGCGCGATTGCCGGTTGGCCGGTCGGTGGTGGAGCCGTCGGAAAAGAGCAGGCGGGTTTTCTGCCAGTTGCGCGTGCCGCGGAAAATCAGCCCGCCGTATCCGCCCCAGCTGGTGTAGGGGGTGCGATCGAGGAGGAGCGGCGATTTGGCCGTGAGATTGGTGTAAAAGTCGATGGCATAACAGTCGGCGGCCAGAGGCATGTAGCTGATTTCCCGTTGCTCGGTGAAGACGATGCCCGCCTCGCCCGGGCGGAGCCATTGCTGACGCGAAAAGATGTTGATCCGGTCGCGTTGGGCGTGGGCGATGGTGGGTGGGGAGATGGTTTTCTGCGTCCCGTGCTCGACATTTTCCTCCCAGAAATTCTCGCCGTTGATCAGCTTGATGGTGAACCACAGGCCGCGATGCCAGGGATGGTCGTGAGGCTCGAAGATGCTCAGGCAATGGCCGGCGGGCGTGGAGAGGGGATGGAAGAAGGGCTTGGGCTTGCCGGCATACACATATTTCCAAAGCGTCAGCTCGCGTGCCGGGTCGATGAGCGCGATGGACTGGGCGAGGTCGTGCTGGAGGCGCATGAAAATAGATTAAGGAGTTGCCGGGGCAAAGCCAGCGGAAGTTGGGGTATCATGGATGGGTCATGACGAATCTGAAGTTTTCAGTGATGGCCAGCGCGATTTCGGATGATTTGCGGAATGCGCCGCGGGCCGCGCGCTCGGCGGGATTTGAGGGACTGGTTTTCGATGCTTATTCGCCGCGATTGAATCTGGCGGACCTGTCGGGATCGGGCCAGCGCGATTTTCGGCATTTGCTCTCGGCGCAGGATCAGCAGTTGGCGGCGTTGGCGGTGGATATCGGCGCCAAGGGAATCGGGCCGGGCGCGGATGTCGATCGGGTGCTGGCGCGGCTGGATACCGTGATGGAAACAGCGCTGGCACTGGGGACAAAACTGATTTGCGTCGATCTGGGGCCGTTGCCGATTCCGCCGCAGAAGCCCAGGCCGCGCAAGAAAATTAATCCTGATGAAGCGGGGCTGATTTTTTTGCCGACGAACATCGCGGTGGTTGAAGAAGCTGCGCCGGTCGAGCCAGGCTCCGCAGCGGCGGAGGCGGAAGGCAGCGGGCAAATTGATGCGGCGATGGAGGAAATTGGCAAGGCGGCGGATCGATATGGAGTGACTGTCGCGTTCCGCAGTGATCTGGCATCGCTGGCGGCCCTGGAGAGAGCGATCGAATCCGCGGCCTGTCCGTGGTTTGGCGTCGATCTGGACCCAGTGGCGATCTTGCGCGATTCGTGGTCGATGGATGATGTGTTTTCCCGACTGGGAGGACTGATCCGGCACGTGCGCGGGCGCGATGCCCTGCGTGGCGCTGATCGCCGCACGCGGCCTGCGCCAATCGGGCGCGGAAGCATGAACTGGGGGGAATTGCTCGCGAACATCAATGCGGCCGGTTACGAGGGATGGTTGACGGTCGATTCGCTGGAGTTGGAGAGTCGTGTGGCGGCCGCGCAGGCGGGGGCGGAGTATCTGCGGACGCTTAAATAGCCGCCCTACGTTCCTTGAACATCTGTTCGAGCACGCGATAGTGAGTCAGGTGCATTCCCAGGCGCTCATAGGTTGCCTGAGCCGCGGAATTTTCCTCTTCCATGTACAACCGCAAACCCACCGCGCCTGCCGCGGCGGCAACCTTTTCCACGTGGCGATAAAGGTGTGAAAAGACTCCGCGGCGTCGAAAATCGGGATGAACGTAGACGCTTTGAATCCACCAGATGTCGCCATTGCGCCAATCGGACCACTCGTGGGTGATCAGCAGGCAGCCGACGATGTTGCCGGAGATTTCGGCGACGAAATATTGGCCCTTCGTTGCGTCCTGCAACACGGCCCGCACGCCGGGAAAGATGGTGCTGGGGTCCAGCGCGAGATTTTCGGTCTCCATGGCCATGCGGATGTTGAAATCGGCGATGGTCGAGGCATCGTCGGGCATGGCGGAGCGAACATGGGTCCGTTTTTCGTTCATCGCGGTCTGCGGCCATCATTTCTGTCGTCCACTGGTTTGGGCGCGGGTTCAAACAGCGGCAGTTCATCATTCACCGGCTCCCGCGGCGGCACATATTTTTTCCCCAGGTGCTCATACGCCAGCTTGGTGGCCCGCCGGCCCTGGCGGGTGCGGGTGAGCAGCGCGGTCTGAAGCAAAAAAGGCTCAATGACATCCTCCAGCGTGTCGCGCTCCTCGCCCATGGTGGCGGCGATGGCATCGATGCCGGCCGGGCCGCCGTCGTAAACGTCGATCAATGTCGAAAGAAAAGTCCTGTCCTGGGCATCGAGGCCCAGCTGGTCGATTCCTTCGAGTTCGAGCGATTTGCGGGTGACCTCCAGGGTTGCCTTGCCGTTGGCCTCGACGGACGCATAGTC
This sequence comes from Tepidisphaeraceae bacterium, assembly GCA_041482675.1. Lineage (GTDB taxonomy): Bacteria > Planctomycetota > Phycisphaerae > Tepidisphaerales > Tepidisphaeraceae > JBGPEF01. Next base: position 13,231 of record JBGPEF010000004.1, read on the forward strand.
GCGAACACGGCGGAGGAGGCGATTGGCCACGCGCGGGGTGCCGCGCGAGCGCCTGGAAAGCTCCTTGAGCGCATCCTCCTGCGACTCGATCTTCAGGAGCTTGACGTTTTGCCGAAGAATCTCCTGCAATTGCTCGGGGGAATAAAACTCAAGATGCTCGATCAGGCCGAATCGGCTGCGCATGGCCCCGGTGAGCAGGCCAATTCGCGTCGTGGCGCCGATGAGCGTGAACGGCTTGATCTTGATGGTGACGGTGCGGGCGTGCAGGCCGGCTTCATTGGTGAAATCGACCTTGTAGTCTTCCATGGCGGAATAAAGGCATTCCTCCACGATCACCGGCAGGCGATGAATCTCGTCGATGAACAGCACATCACCTGATTCGAGACTGTTGAGGATGCCGGTCAGGTCAGCGCCGCGCGTGAGAGCGGGGCCATTGGTGACGTGAACCTTCGCGCCCATCTCATTGGCGACGACGTGGGCGAGCGTGGTTTTGCCCAGGCCTGGCGGACCGTGAAGCAGAATATGCTCCACCGTCTGCTTTCGCCCCCGCGCTGCCTCGACAGCGATCTTCAGCTTTCTGATGAGAGTCGGCTGGCCGATGTATTGAGTCAGGCGTTCGGGACGCAGGGAGAGCGTGGCGGTTAACTCTTCACCCTGCTGTGCCTGCGGGGAACTCAGCCGCATCCGCTCGATGGCCATGCCTGCACCTCACCGATCACTAAACGCGCTGTGCATAGAGTTTCAACATTTCCGGGACCAGATCCTCGGCCGTGTGCTTCTGGGGGTTGGCCTGTTTCACGCGGCTCAACAATGCCTCGGCCTCGGCCCGGCGCAGCCCCATCTGCGGGCTGGTGAGGATGGAAATCGCCGCCTCATCCTCGTCGTTGCGCGCGGGCAGGGCCGTTCGCGGAGCGGCGATTCCCATAAAGGCGGCCACTTTTCCGGACAGTTCGGCCACCATCAGCTCCGCGGTGCGCTTGCCGATGCCTTTAAGATTCGACAGGGCCCGCGTGTCCTTCTGCTCGATCGCCTGGGCAATCTCGCCAACCGGGACCGTCAGCGCCCGCAGCGCCGTCTTGGGCCCGATGCCTTTCACGGTGATGAATACTTCAAAGAACCGCTTGTCTTCCGGCCGCAAAAAACCAATGAGCCGTGGCTCCAGCGAGCCGCCGCTGGCATCGCCCTGAAGATAAAAAACCGTATGAAGAGTCACTTGTTCGCCGAGGCTGGACTGGAGCTCGGTGATATCACTGGCTGGAACCAGCAGCTCACAAAGGATCGGGCCGATTTGAAGGTGGATGCGATGCTCATCGACGCGGCGAAGATCTCCGGTTACCGAGGCGATCATGGGAACGATTGTAGAGTGCTATGAAGCGACTGTCTTGGCCAGACGGCGCTGCCGCGCCTTCGGGGCCGCCGGGACACTGAGATAGCGGCCACAACAGAGGGCGACGGCCAGGGCATCGGCCACGTCGGGCGGGTCGGGGATGGTGTCAAGATTCCATTCGGCCATGATGGCGCGCTGCATCTGGGCCTTGCCGGCGTGGCCGTGGCCGGTCAGCAATTGCTTGATCCGATTGGAGGAGAACTGCTCGATTCGGACCGCGCGCCGCTGGGCGACCAGCAGGATGATGCCGCGGGCGTGGCCCATCAGGATGGCCGTGCGCGGATGTTTGTAGTGCGCATAGAGCTGCTCGACAGCGCACACGTCCGGCTTGTATTCGTCAAAAATCTCTTCCAGCCCACTTTCCAGCTCGGTGAGCCTTTTTGAAAGCGTCGATCGCGCATTGAGCCGGATCACGCCGCCGGCGACCAGCGCTGGGCGCGCAGATTGGCAATCGATCACGCCATAGCCGGTAATCTTCAGCCCAGGATCGATGCCCAGAATTCTCACCCCCACAACTTAGATGGAAAAACTGGAAATGAAAGGCCGGTGAGGCCAACCGCGATCAATCCTTGCGCCAGATCGTCCCGTCCGGCCGATCTTCCAAGGTCACCCCAATCTCGGTCAACCCATTTCGAATCGCATCGGCGAGGGCAAAATTCTTCGACTGCCGCGCATCCGCCCGAAGCTTGATGAACAGCTTCATCAGATCATCGCTCAGCGCTGGCTGCTGCCCCTTGGCGCTGGCCGCGGTTTTTCGGAACAATCCCAGCAGCAAACCCAGTTTCCGCAGGGTGCACGTCGCCGCCGTGGTGGCGCTGAGCATCTCCGGCTGCTTTGATTTCTCCACCTGGTTTTTCTCGATAAATCCGTTGATCTGCCCGGCCAGCTCGTGCATCACCGCGATCGCACCGGCGGTGTTGAAATCGTCATCCATCATCTCCAGGAATTTCATCTTCAGGTCCAGAATCGGTTTTGCGAACGCGCCCAGGTCCGTCTCGAGCAGGCCGCTGGCCACCTGATCCATGCACGGCGCACTCTCCGCCAGGGGAGCTCCCAGGATCCGCTCCACCCGCTCGATCAGCCGCGGGAAAACCGACAGTCCCTTTTTTGCGTTGCTGATCACTTCATCGGTGAACTCAATCGGACGCCGGTAATGCGTGCTCAGCAGCATGTAACGAAGCAGATCGGCGCCGTGGCGGTCGATGAGCTGGCGGGCCGAAACGACGTTGCCCAGGCTGCCGCTCATCTTCTCATCCTGCCACTCACCGCTGGCCATTTTCGTTTTCATCCGCGTCAGGCCGTTGTGCAGCCAGTAGCGGGCGAAGGTTTTGCCGGTGGCGGATTCGGATTGGGCCAGCTCGTTCTCGTGATGCGGGAAGAGCAGATCAAGACCGCCGCCGTGGAAATCAAATGTCTCGCCCAGATATTTCATCGACATCGCGGAGCATTCGATGTGCCAGCCCGGCCGGCCTTTGCCCCAGGGAGAATCCCAGGTGGTGGGCTCTCCGGGCTTGGCCGCCTTCCAGACGGCGAAGTCGGCCGGGTTTCGTTTTCCCCCGCCTTCCAGGTCGCGCAGGCCGGATTCCTGCTCTTCGACTTTGCGATGCGAGAGTTTTCCGTAATCGGGATCGCTCAGGACATCAAAGTAAACGTTTCCATCCGCGACATAGGCATGATTCTTTTCGATGAGCTGAGTGCACAGCCGGATGATTTCCGCGATGTGATCCGAAGCCCGGGGAAACCGGTCGATCGTATCAATCCCCAGCAGCGACAGGCACTCGTGATATTCCGCGCTGTATTTGGCGGCCAGCTCGGCCACCGGCTTGCCCGTTTTGACGCTGGCATCAATCAGCTTGTCCTCGACATCGGTGATGTTGACGATCAGGGTGACATCAAAACCCTTGTTCAGGAGATAGCGCTTGATCGCGTCGAAAATCACCGGCCCGACCATGTGCCCGATGTGCGGCGATTTATAGACGGTTGGCCCGCAGAGATACATCCCCACCTTCCCCGGCCGCACCGACTCGAAGAGCTCCTTCTGCCGGCTCAGACTGTTGTAAACGCGAAGGCTCATGACGTGGGTCGCATTCTACGCTGCACACGGATGATTAGTCGATGATCGCATGACGTATTATTGCGATAGAGGCAGCAGAATGACCACCGCATGCGCTGCAATCGCCTGCCCCTGCCCGATCGAGTCGCACCCTTCGTTGGTGCCGGCCTTGACGTTGACCTGGCTGACGTCGCATCCCAATAACACGGCCAGCGTGCTGCATATCTCCGATCGAAACGGAGCAAGCCTGGGCCGCTCGGCGAGAATCATCAGATCGACATTTCCGATCTGAAAAGCCGCCTGGCGCAGCCGCGCCACCGCCCCGTCCAGAAAAATCCGGCTGGGCGCGTTCTTCCATTGTGGATCGGATGATGGAAACATCTGCCCGATATCGCCCGCCCCCAGCGCGCCCAATATCGCATCGACCAGGGCATGAATGGCCACATCGCCGTCGCTGTGCGCGACCGGGCTCATGTCCTGCGCGACCAGCACGCCGCCGACGATGAGTTGGCCGGTCTTCTTAAGGCGGTGAATGTCGTAGCCATGTCCGATTCGCGGTGCGGATTTGTTCATCGGCGATCACCCCAGGCCGTATTCCTTGATCTTGCGATACAACGTTCTCTCACCAATACCCAGCAATTTCGCTGCCTGCTCGCGATTGCCGTTGGTCATTTTCAGCGTGTTGCGGATCAGTTCCTTCTCCGCCTGCTCGATGCTGATGCCAACCAGATTGCCCATGCCGCCGCCGATCACCTCGCTCGCGGGCTTTAGATCATCCGGCAGACTATCCACCCCCAGTTTCGACCCGGGCGAGAAAACAACCATGTTCTCAATCGTCGTCTTCAGCTCACGCACGTTTCCCTTCCACGATCGGCCCATCAAAAACTGCTGCGCTTCCGGCGTAACCTCCTCCACCTGCTTGTGATGCTTCTCCGCCGCCTGCTGCACGAAAAAGTGAGTCAGTAGCGGAATGTCCTCGCGCCGCTCGCGCAGCGGCGGAATGTGGATCGTCACGCCCTTGATGCGAAAATACAAATCCTGGCGAAACTTTGATTCCTCCACCATCTCCTCGATATTGCGATGCGTCGCGCTGATAAGCCGCACATCCACCTGGATCGGGTCGTTCGATCCCAGCCGCACCACCTCGCCATTCTCAAGCACCCGAAGCAGCTTGGCCTGCATGTGGGCGTGCATATCCCCAATCTCATCCATGAACAGCGTCCCCCTATCCGCGTGCTCGAATCGCCCCTGGCGATCACCGCGCGCATCAGTAAATGCGCCTTTAACGTGCCCAAACAGCTCATCTTCGAGGATGCTTTCGGTCAGCGCGGCGCAATTCATCGCCACCAGCCGGTGCTTTCGCCGGCGGCTGGCGTTGTGGATTGCATGAGCAAACAATTCCTTGCCGGTGCCGCTTTCGCCGGTGATTAACACCGGAATATCACTCACCGCCACCTGCCGCGCGGTCTGGATCGCCTTCCGCATCGCCTGGCTGGTGCCGATGATCCCCTCGAAGCCGGCGTGATCCGCCAACCGCTCCTGGAGCACCTGATTCTGTTTTTGCAGCGCTGACTTCTCGGCCGCCCGGTTCACCTGGGTGCGAAAATATTCCAGGTCCAGCGGCTTCTCGATGTAATCATAAGCGCCTTCCGTAAGCGCCTGCTTGCAGGTGGGAATGTCGGCATGGGCCGTCACCAGCAGCACCGGCGGGGGCGAATCCATCTGTTTGGCGGCCCGCAGCACCTCCATCCCGTCGCACCTTCCATCCATCATCAGATCGGTGACAACCACGCCATAGCCGCGCTGCCCCATGCGCGATTTCGCCTCGGCAAAGTTATAAGCCACATCGCAGCGGTGCCCCACCCGCTGAAGCGCCTCGCACATCACCTGCGCGTGCGCCTGCTCGTCATCCACCACGAGAATGTTGGTCTTGTTAACGTGATTCTCAGCCATAAATCGATTTGCGATTTTAGATTTGCGCTCTGCAATTGGAAGCCGGCCCGCCGGCTATTGCCTGGGGAGATGAAGGGCAAAATTCGATCCCTTGCCCAATTCGCTGGTCACCACCACTCGCCCGCCGTGTTCCTCGGCGATCCGGCGGGTCATCGCCAGGCCCAGGCCGGTGCCGGATTTCTTCGTTGAATAATAGGCATCGAAAATGCGCGAGATGGCCTCCGGCTCGATGCCCAAGCCGGTGTCGATCACATCCACAACCACCTCCTCCCCCTCATCATGCACCGACAGGATCAATTCCCCGCCAGTTGGCATCGCCTGCACGGCATTGAGCATCAAATTGAGCACGGCCTGCTTGAGCAATCGCTCATCCGCCATGACCTGGACGTCGGCCGGCGCTCGTTTGAGGCGAAGCTGCACCCGGCCAAGCTGGGCATGGGGCAGGAAGAAATCGACCAGGTCCTCGCACATGCGATTGAGCTCCACGCTGGTCCGCTGAAGCTCGATTTTGCCGGCGTAGCGCAGAAAATCGTCCAGGATTTCCCGCAGCCGTCCCGTCTCGCGCTCGCAGATTTTCAGCCGGTTGATCACGCGGCTGTAGGCCGGGTTTTCGGGGGTAATGTCTTCCTGGAGAAGCTGAAGATTGAGCTGGATCGTCGAAAGCGGATTTTTGATCTCATGCGCCAATCCCCCCGTCAATGTGCCCAGTTCCGCCAATCTCTCCGCGCGCTTGGCGCGCACCTGGAGGCGCTGGATGCGGCGGTAGAGGATGTAACCCGCCCCCGCGGCCACCACCAACGCACCAATCAATCCGCAGAGCAGACCCCGGACAAACCAGCCCATGATTTCAAGTGATACAGGAAACCAAGGGATTATTCACCGCCCCGCAAATTGACCCGCAATACCCAAGGGGCTCCGCGGGGGCGCAATTCCGGCGTCGCGGGAACGAAAACCGCCCCGTTTCACGCGCCTACTTTTTCAGCCGGAACATTCAGCCTTTTGACATGCAGGGCGCTGAGCCCTTTGTTGCCTTCGACCTGCTCGTATTGAACCTTCTCGCCATCCTTGAGCGAACGGAAACCATCTCCCTCGATGCTGGAGTAGTGGACGAAGACATCCTTCCCTTCGGAATTGATAATGAAGCCGAACCCCTTCTTCACGTCGAACCACTTCACCGTGCCAACCAACATAAGTCCTCCCACTATGAGCTTCCACGAGAGTTCCGGCCGGCCGGCCGCATTCTCCTCCGACGGATGCAGCGTGCGCGCCGCACCACGGGCAGATATCGTCACCGCGTCATTGGTTTTGTGCCTTCACGACGTGCAAGCCAAAACAAAGTGGCCGGAATTCTCCTCGCCTCACTCTCCCAATCCGGCCCCAAACCCGACGGCAGGCCGCCACGAAACTCCTGCCATCTGCTCCTATTGCCCTTCACGAAGCACCGAACGCCACGTGATCTGACACAGCCGGCCCGGCGAGGACCGGCCAACCGCACCGGACGCCCGCTCGGTCGTCATATTTTGATCATCCCCCGCGCCTTCTGCAAGCGCGAACCTGGCAAAATGCTGTTATCGAGTAAACATTCGGAAAAAGCTCGGGTTATCGCCACCTCTTTGCATGGGAACCGCATATTTATTGAATCAGCGCCGGCTCAATCAACACCGCCGCTCCGCCCAACTCCGCCGGACCGTCCGATTCAACCTTGATGGTCATCACTTTCGCCCCGGCCAGTTTGACGGCCACCGCCGCCGGATCGTCGAGCGCTGTGCCGGCCGGGCTTCGATAAATTTCCTTTCCATCCGCCAATAAAACAAGCCTCACCGCCGCCACCGGCAGCAATCCGTCGGGCACCGCAAACCGCAGCGCCAGCAATCGATACCCGCCGTCCAGCTTGTAGCTCGCAGCGCAGCCGCTGGAGAGACGAATCATGCGCGAGGGCACCTGGCCGCGCACCGAAATCCGGCCCGATGCGCCGCTGATCTTTGCAAATCCGTCGGCCCGGCCGGTGATCGCGGAGGGCTTCAAATCCGCCAGCGGCTTGAACCGCGATCCGCCCGCGCGAATCTCCACGATCTCATCCTGCCCCAGTTTCATCTTCCCAGCAAAGGAAGTGTCGGCGATGACCGCTCCCGTGTCGCTGCTCAATTTGTCCACGAGAATCAGCGAGCCATCCGCCATCCTCACTTCAAAATTTCGCGCTGCCGCGGCCGGCGGATTCTCCCGCATGATCACCGCCGCCACCTCGCGCAGCTCAAACTTGCGCAATCCGAACAACACCGAGCTGACCGCCACTTTCCCCTCGGCAATGCCTTTGAATTCCCCCTCCACCACATCTCCGCTGGACAGCAGCAGCCCCACCCGCGGATTGGCCAGCCGCGCTGTGAGTTGTGCATTGAGCGGCACAAAAATGATCCGCGATACATCCGTCGGCGGTATGGAAATCTCCTGCGCATCGCGCCGCAGCCGGATCGCCGAATCGGTGGCCGAGCGGACCTCGCCGCTGAGAATCGATCCATCGCGCAGCATGATCCCGCGCGAGGGGCTGCCCGCCGCGCCCGAATTGAGCGCATCCAGCCCGCCGACGCTGACCTTCTCGAACGCCACGGTGCAGACGGCATTGTTGTTGTGCGACGTCACCGCCACGCCGATGAGGGCCTGCCCATTGATCCACACGTTCGCCCAGCCCATTTCCTGCCAATCCGCGCCGTCGTCCGAGTAATAGCCGGTGATGCGATCGCCGCGGCGGACCAGCCGCACCCACGCCGGCAATTCGGCATCGCGATCGCCCACCGTCGTCGAAACCGCCGTCAGCCGTCCGCGATGCCGAAACGCCGCCCGCTCATTGGCCTGAATCATCGCGAACGCGCTGGGCGCTGCCTTGTCGAGGCTCCCGCGAATCATCACCCCGGCCTTCGCCAGGACATTGGTCTTTCCAATCGACTCGATTCGCGCGGTGATTTGCCCATCGCCGGCCAGTTGTTGGTAAACAAAATACCCCTCATCCCGATCCATCCCGATATCCGCCCCCGTCCCTCTCACGATGACATTCTGCCCCACAAACCGCGCTGTCCCCTGCACCGGCGGCGAGCCAATGTCATGTCCAATCCACCGCGCGTTGGCTGCGCCGATCGGCGTTGCGTCCTTCAATTGCACGCTGAGAATTTCCGAAAGCGCCACCTTGACCGCCGCCCCCTGCACCGGCGTCACCACCACCTGATCCCCACCCGCCAGCCGCACATCGCCCGTGTATGACTTGCCATCCAGCGTCTGCACGACGCCGGCCAACGCGGTTGCGGTGAATGCCACACCCAAAATGAACGCGAGCAATCGCACGAATTGAATTGCAATCGTAGGGGCGGCTTCAGCCGCCGTCAGACGCTCCACCGGCGGCTAAAGCCGCCCCTACCAATCGCCAACTTCACCGCTGGTACAACGGCAAATAGTGATACGGCATCGCCAGAATCATCGTGTAAACTGCCGTGCAGTAGATCGGCCCGACGCCCCGGCCGCCGTCCCATTTCGGCTCCCAGTAAATTAAATCGCCCTGCTGCCGGGTCGCCCCCAGCAGCGTCGTCTTCGTCTGGCCATAATAGGCTTCCCACGCATCGCCGCCGATCATGTACATCGCCGGCGCTGCGTAGAAATTTCCGTAGGTGAACCACTCCCGCTCCTGGCGATTCTGGAAAAGAAAATCCGCCCCCGCGGCCACCTGCGGGTCGTCGTATTGCCCGCAAACCTGCAACGAATAAATCGCCGCCGCCGTGCGGGCAAATCCCGGCCGGCGATTTCCCGGTTGATAAGTAAATCCACCTTCGCGCCGGTCGTAGCACGAGTGTACATACTTCACCGCGCGGTCGATCGTAACCTGCGGAATATCCAGCCCCGCGTTCTTCGCCGCCCGCAGCGCCACCACCTGCAATACCGTCACCGAAATGTCCGCATCGTTGGGCCGCGGATTATACCGCCAGCCGCCTTCCTGATTCTGCGACTGAATAATCGTCCTGATCACCTGCTCCAGTTTTGGCCGAACCCGCGGGTCTTTCGTCTGCCCATACACTTCCGCCAGCGCGATGCTGGCCACGCCATGGCCGTACATGTAATGCCCGATCGGCTGAAACGTGCCATCGGGGCGGATGTTATTCAGCAGATAATTCACGCCCGCCGTCACCGTCTTGCCATGCTCTCCCTCATCCGGCAGATGGCCGCAGGATAGAAACGTGATCAGCACATAGCCGGTCATGGCCACTTCCTGCCGTTCGCCATCGCTGGCCATCCACGAGCCGTTGCTGTTCTGTTTCGATGCCAGGTATTTCAGTGCGCCGCGGATGATCTGTTCGGTTTTTTCATCGACGATGACCCGCTCCTGCCCCGTCCCCGCGCCGCCGGCGGCCGCTCGATCGCGCGCCGGCGCCTGCGCAAACGCGCTGCTGGCCATCACCATTAACATCAGCAGAAGCACCATTCCCACTCCCCTCTCCCGGTACTCCGGGAGAGGGTCAGGGTGAGGGTTCTGCTTCGAATCTCCAATCAACCTCATTTTCATTTCGATTCTTCCTGATCCGCCAGGTTCTTCAAATACTGCTCGACCTGCGGGCCATACTCTTCCGGATATTTCTCGTTGCGCGATTGCGTGATCGCGTTGCGATCGCGCTGCGGCAGCGCCTGATATTGCCCGGCATTCTTTTCATCCTTGCCGGGAATCGCCGCGCTGAAGCTGCCGCCCTGAATGCTGTTGCGATTGCCGGTGCCGCGATTGGGCGTGTTCGGACCCTTGCCCTCTCCCTGTCCACGCGCCTGGCCTTGTCCTGGCTGCTGATCTTTGCCCTGACCCTGACCCTGCTGTCCCTGGCCTTGCCCCTGACCCTGTCCCTGTCCCTGCTGCCCCTGGCCTTGAGCAGCTGCCATCTGGCCATTCAAACCGGCCTGCGCCAATGACAATGCGGCCGCCGCTTGCGCCAGCGCAGCCTGCGCATCACTCGCCGATGCCTGCGCCCCGGGCGTATCTCCACCCGCCGCCGCCGCCGCGGCCTGCGCCAGCGCCGCCGCGGCCTGTTGCACCGCCTGCGCGGCTCCCGGCGGAAGCGCACCCTGCTGACCAGCAGCCAATTGCCCCGCCTCGCCCGCCGCCTGCTCTAAACCGGCCGCCGCCTGCTGCGCCGGATCACCGGCCATCATCTGCTTCAGCTGGTTCTGCAAATCGGCCTGCTTCTGCGCCAACTGCGGCAGTCCCTGACCGGGCTGGCCTTGCCCCGGTTGACCCTGGCCCGGTTGACCCTTCCCCGGCTCTCCCTTCCCCGGTTGACCTTGTCCCGGCTGACCCTGTTGCGGTTGGCCTTGCTGAGGTTGCCCCTGCTGCGGTTGTCCCTGCTGAGGCTGTCCCTGCTGAGGCTGACCCTGTTGCGGCTGACCTTGTTGCGGTTGACCCTGCTGAGGTTGCCCCTGCTGTGGTTCTCCCTGTTGCGGCTGACCTTGCTGCGGCTGCGCCTTCATCGCCTCCTGAATTCCCTGCTGCGCTTTCTCCATCGACTTAAGCGCTCCCTCATTGTTCGCCTGCGCCAACTGTTGTGCAGCCTGATTCGCCGCCTGCTGCGCCTGATCCAGCGGTGGCTTTTGCGGCGAATTTGCTTGCTGCCCCTTCTGCATCTGTTCCAGCGCCTGGGCAATCTCCTTCTGCTGCTGCTGGAGCGACTTCTGCATCTGCTGCGGATCGGCGTTCAACTGATCGTTGGCTTTGGCCACATCCTGCTGAAGCTGGGCAATCTTGTCCGCCGCCGCGTTCGGATCGGCATTTTGCGGCTCCTGCCCCAACTGCTTCTGCAAATCCTGGATCTTCTTGTCCAGCGCATCCTTCGCCTTATATAAATTGACCAGCGCCTCGAGCTGCGCCGGCGTCGCCCGCTTCGCATCATTTGCATCCAGCTTCCCCTTCGCATCCAGCATGTTCTTCTTCGCATCCTCCAGCGGCTGCGAAGCAGTCTTCTCGCTCTCCAACAATTCCGTCTTCACCTGCTCCGTCTGCTTCGCCAGTTCCCCCTGCGGCGGTGCGAGATCCTTTGGAACCGATGCCGTCGGCGCCACGGCCGGAGCCTTCGTCCCCGCCTCCTCCGCCGCCATGTAATTCACTTCCACCTTCCCCGCTTTGTCCTTCGCCGGCGCGGGTGATTTCGCATCGCTCTTCGCCGCCAATTTCGCCGTCACCAGCTCCACCTTCTGCTGCTGATCGATCAACTTGATGACCTTCGCCCGCGAATCCATCAGATCGGCCAATTCCTGCTTGGCCTTCTCGAGCTGCTCCACCTGCTTGCCCAACTGCTCCTCGGCCTGCTTCAGCGCGCTGATCGCCGCCGCCTGCGCCTCCTGGGCCGTCTTGGGCTGCTGCGGCTTGGCCAGATTCTTCTCAGACTTATCCATCTGCTGCGCCGCTTCCGCGATCGACTGCGACGCCTCCTGCGCCTGCGCGGCCGCATCCCGCTGCAAATCCCTGGTCTGCTCTTCGACATCGGCCTGCTTGGGCGCCAGCGCCCTCAGCTCCTTCTCTTTCTTCTCGTTTGCCGCCGTCGCCGTCTTGATCTCCTCCTCTTTCTTGATCATGTCACGGGTTCGTTCCTGAAGCTGCTTCGCGGCCGCCAGCTTGTCCGCCGGCTTCGGCTGCGGCTCGGTCTTGGCAATTTGCTCCTGGAGTGCCTTCTTCGCCGCCTCCAGCTTATCCAGCGCCCCCATCTCGCTCTTTAGCGCATCCGCCCGTTTCTGTTCCGATAGATTCGCCCGCGCCTCCTGCATCTGGTTCTGCGCACTCTTCAATTCATTCGATGCATCCGGCGCAATCGCCTGCAAATCATTCCGAACCGCATCCGTCTTATCCACCACATCCGCCTGCCGATTCTCCAGCTCGGCCATCTCCGTCCGCTTGTCCATCTTCTTGGTCTGATCGATGATCGTCTTCTCCGCCTCGATCTGCTTCTCGATCTCCTTCAGTGCGGCCTGCAACGATGCCAGCGTGTCCTTCGGCGGCGCAACCAGCCTCGCCAGCTCGCGCAACTGATCGCGCACGATCTTTTCACTGCCCGCCGCGCGATATAACGCCGCACTCTTCAAATCTTCAATCGACGCATCCATCGCCGGCTTCAACCCGCCGCTCTTCGCCTGCCCCATCGCCTTATTGAGCCGATCTTTCGTCGGCCCATCGGCATCCTTGGTGAGTGATTCCAGTTTCGCCAGCAGCGGCGTCACCTCATCCTTCAATCCCTGTTGATCTGCGGCCTGAATCTGGAGCGACGCCCGCTGTGTATCATCAAACCGCGACGCCGTCTGATTCCCCGTCATCTTCGCCAGGTCCACCACCGTCTTCAGATTCCCATTCTGCCGCTCCGCCAGCGCTGCCAAACGCAGCGAAAGCTCATACAGCGCCTGCTGCCGCTGATATTCCAAAAGCAGCGCCCGCAACTGCGCGATGATCGCCTTCTGATCCGAAACCGCCCCCGCAAATGCCTTCTTCGATGCTGATGGATTCGATTCGCTCCGCGCCTCCTGGAGCGCATCGATCACTTTCTTCATCTCCTGATCCGACAACTTCCCCAGCACCCGCCGAATCGCCTCCAGGACCTCCACATCCTGTCCATCCAGCCCATTTCGCTTGAATTCATCGATGATCGACCCCAGTTGCGCCGCCACCTGCTGCGTCTGCATCTTGATCTGCGTCTGCTTGGCCTCGCCCGCCCGAATCTGCTCCGGCGGCAGCGCCTCATCCGCTCCCAGTGAGCAGATCACGAGCAATCCGACCACCATCAACGCCAAAATCGGTTTTTTCATAGTCGCCTCGTACGTCCATTCTAAGCTATCGCGGCGCTCCGGCCGGCCGAGTTGCCGGATTTCCCGGCCCGGCGGTTTTCGCATGAATCAGCGCCCCCAGCACCTGACTCAATTTTTCCTGGTCTTCGGCCACAAAATCGATCGCTCCCAACTGATCATTCAGCCGATTCATCAAATCGGCCCGTTTCTCTATATCACTGACGATCCGCACTCGAAATCTATCACTCGTTGCGACGCCCGGCCCCGTCACATTGTTCCCATCCTGCGCCTCAATCCAATATTCGATATTGCTCCCCTCCAGGGCGGTCGGCCGAAGCCCCGCAAGATCAAACTCATATCTCCGCCGCACATTCCGCAACTCCTCCGGATTTTCCTTGCTCAGATCCATCTCGATCGACTTTTCCGCCCCCGCATCGATGGTATCGACCTTGTATCGAAGGAAAATCTTGCCGATCCCGAAATCGTCCGCCGCCTCAAACGCCACCAGGATCTTCGCCTGCTGCGTGGCCAATTCCTCCTTGCGGTCCGGCCAGGTGATCCGCACCACCGGCTCCTTATCCAGCACCAGGTCGATCGGATAAACCGTCTCCCCGCGCGACTGAATCCCAAATTCATCCTGCAATCGAATCGACAACCCGCTCAGCCCCTTGGCCGGCACATCGACAATTCCCGTTAGCTCCGCCCGATTCGCCGCATCGGCCACCAGCGGCACATCTTTATTCAATCCCACCAGCTTGATCTGCCCATCCTTCACCGCCTTGCTGGCCTTCACCTTCACCGTCAACTGGCTCCCCACCAGCAACGACAAATCTCCCGGCGATCTCCGCTCGGTTTTCTTCCTCGTATAAGCCGGAAACTGCTGAATAAAATCGACCGACACCACGCTCGGCCGCGGCAGCGCCTTCACCTCATAAATCTTCCCATGCCCATCGTAGAGGTGAATCTGATATTTGAACGACTCCTGCACATTCTCCACCGTCCGCGCAAAATGCCGCGAATCTCCGGCCGTCGGCGCAATCTGAAACTGCTGCGTCCTTCCCCCGCCATAAGTCAGCCTGACCGTCCCCGTATCCGGATTGATCCCCCGCGCCTTGGCCTCAATCGTAAAGCCATCGCCAATCGCGATCACCGCATCGGTGCTCACCGGCTCAACCCGTGTCTTGCGCGGTACATCCACATTCGACAGCAGCGCCCGCGATAGCAAATCGTGGCTCACATCGCTGCCATAAACAAACAATGCCCCGCCCAGCAGCACAATCATGAAGCTCACCGCCATCGACTTGATCAACGGCTCCGACTTCACCACATCGCTGAAAATGATCGGCGCGGCGATTTCTTCCGTCTCGGCAATCATCGCCTGCACGATCGCCGGTGATACCCCCGCCACCACGGCTCCCGGCCGGCCCAACTGCACCGACGCGATCAATCTCGTGGTAAATTCCGGCCGCTCCCGCTCCACCATCAGCGCTGCCTCATCCTCATCCGGCCCCCAGATCATCGGCGCGGCCACATACGTCAAAAACATGTAGGTCAGCACCGTCAGATCAATCGCCAAAACCGCCGCCCGCACCCGCCAGGGCAGCTCGATATACCAGTCCAGCAGCATCCCCGCCCCCAGCAGCAGCACCACCGCCCCCAGCATCGCCGACAACCCGCGCAGCGCGGCAAACAGCGCATGCTTACGCCGGACCGATGCGATTTTGGATGCCAAAATCCGACTCATACTCTAATTACGCGCTCCCCCACCCATTGTTTCACTTCGGCTCCGTAGGGTTCGCTTTGCGAACCGGTTCGCGGAGCGAACCCTACTTCAACTGCGACACCTTCCTCAATATCCACTCACTGCTCACCAATCCCAGCATCAAAATGAAATAAATGGGTGAAGACCAGATCTCCACCTCCAATTTCGACCTCATCCTCTCCATCTTCCCCTTCATCTTCTCCGGCAACTGATACAAATCCTCCTCCCTCACAAACGCCCCGCCGCTCACCGAGGCCATTTGCTCCAGCAACTGCTTGTTCATCGCCGTCTCGGTCAGCTACTGCTTGGGGTCCTCCACCTCAAAATCCAGCAGCGTGTTTTTGTCGTGAGCCACCGCAAACTCATACGCCCCCGGCGCTGGGGCAATCAGCTCGCCGCGATACATCCCCGGTTGCCCCGGAATCGTCCGCAGCAGAACCTCCCGCGCCCCCCCTGGCGCCGCCTGCCCCTTCTCCACAAAATGCCCCTTCACCGCCAGCTCGGCCATCGGCTCAAAAGCTTCCGTATACAGCCGCGCATAAATCGTCACCCTCTGCCCCGTCGTGTATTTCTTCTGATCCGCCATCAACTGCGTGCGCTTGGATGCCCCCAGCAGATGCGGCAGCGCCATCCGCTGCGTCAATTGCCCCCAAAGCATGCTGTGATACTTGTCCCCCGCGTTCCTCCGCCAGCGCCACAAATTATCCGTCCCCACGAACATCACCTGCCCCAATCCATACTGCTGCATCGCCATCACCGGCATCTTCCCATAGCGCGATGACTTGGCCGGATCAGGATCGACCACCAACACCTCCGCCGCCGGCTTGGCCCGCGCCACTTTCGCCATCCAATAAACCGGCGGCAAAGCGGCCCAACGCGTGCTGCTCGCCACCGGATCCTCGGCCAGTCGCAGCATCGGGTTCACCCGCCCCGCCGGCGTCAATTCCAGCTTCACCGGCCGATTCGCCGCCGCCCCGGCGCTCAAATCCACCGTCTCCAACTCCACCGGCAGCATCTTCTCAATCGGCGTCTTGCGATACGAGTTTGGCGCATATCGCTTCCCCGCCACCATCACCATCGCCCCGCCAAATTTGGAAACAAACTCGCTGATCATCTCCATCTGCGGCCCGTTGAACGTCCGGGGATCCACATCCCCGATGATCACCAGGTCATACTTAAAAAGGTCCTCCTTCTTCGTCGGGAATTCCCTCAGATAAGGCGAGTTCGCCCCCCGCGTGATGTTCGCATCCCCCTCCAGCAGCACGCACTTGAGATCCACCCGTCGATCCCGCATCAGCACCGCCTGCGCATACTGAAATTCCCAGCGCGGATACTGCTCGACGAACAACACCTTGATCTTCCCGTCGATCACCCGAACCTTCTGTGCATCCGCATTATTCTTCTTGGAAACCTCATCCTCGCGCGGCGGCACCGACGCCTTGAGCTGAAAATCCCCCGGCTTCTTGGGCGTGATCCCCAGCGTCACCACCTGCTCCCCATCGCCGCTGAATGCGATCTCCTTCTCCGCCCGCTCATCCCCCAATTCGATCACCAGCGTCGCCGTCTGCCCCGCCATGCCGGTCGATTGCACCCGCACCGAAACCGGCAGCTCATCCTTCGCAAACGCCACCTCGGATGCGAATATGCTCGACAGAACAATGTCCTTCGGCGAGGTGATCCCCACCCCATACGCATAAATCGGCACATGGTCTTTCCCCGCCATCGTCGCCGCATCCAGCGGCTGCACACCGCTGTTGCTCGCCCCATCGCTGATCAAAAGAATCCCCGCCAGCGGCTGGCCGCGCTTCCGCGAAATCACCTCCCGCACCGCATCCCCCACCGCGCTCAATTGCCCCTTCCCCTCCAGCTTATCCACCCAGGCCGTGTTCACTTTCCCATCGCCCGCATCAACTCCCGCCGGATTGTTCTCATCGATTTTCCGCTGATACCCCGCCGCCGGCAGTTCGGCCAGTGACTTGTCAAACGTAAACGTCGCGATGTCATAATCCTTCGCCAACCGCGACAGCAGCTCGATTCGCTCGTTGCGAAGCGCGCTCTTCGCTATCTCCAACCTCGCCACCTCCGCCAGCGCCGAAGTATTCCCCGGCAGATTCTGTTTCAATCCCCCCGCCGGATCGATCACGCCTTTTGCGATCGCCACGCGTTTCAAGTCATCCGGACTGTCCGACCGTTTGTCCTTCAGTTCTCCCATGCTCCCGCTGGTATCGATCAGCACCAGCAGCGTCCGCCGCACCGTCTGCTCAAACGCGATCGTCAAAACCGGCCGCAGCAGCAGCCCCAATATCAACAGCAAAAACAACCCCCGCAGCGTCGCCAGCGTCATCTTCCGAAACGTCGAGAGATGTTCCGCCGACCTGCGATACATCCAGAACACCAAAACCGTCAGCAAAACCGCCGCGATAAACACAAAGACCGGATTCACCCCATGGAAATTCACCGCCGTGTCGGTGATCTTTCCCGCTCCGGTCGTCTTCAGCCCAAAAAGTCGCAGTACAAAATCCATTTTCACTTCTTCACATACGACCCAACATAATCCGCGTAGGGTGCGGCTCGCCGCACCGCACCGTTTCATTTCGACTTGCTAAACCAATGCGCCAACAACGTCTCCATCGTCG